>JAGHCL010000099.1 GCA_021160485.1 Candidatus Desulfofervidaceae bacterium | reverse complement strand
GGGCCTATCCGGGTGATAAATTCCTCTAGATGAACCAGCGCGAGGTCAGGGTCAAGTGTTTGAGCAGCTTCTAATAGAAGCTTGGGCAAGAGGGAGATAAGAGCCTCCCGTGCTTGACTAGAGGCATGAGGAGTTTTTAAAACTCCTTTTAAATTAGAAATTGCCTCATATGCCATTTGGGGCCGCTTGAACCCAAGGTGTTCCAGATAAGAAATAGCTTCTTCTTCCAACAGAAGGTCGGTAAAGAGGCTCTTTAATAAAAGGGCTTTGGTTTTGTCTCTGTCTTCTTCCTCTGGCGAATATAAAAGTTCTTTGAAAAGGCGATGAACAAAGCTTCTCGTCTTTTGTAAATGTAGGTGAAACGCTCCTAAAGCTGCCTGTTCGTCTCTCTGGGCGTAGCCCATTAAACGCACAATTTTTAGAAGGGCAGTATGGTCTGAAGGAAGGGTGTGGGTTTGACGATAGGTGGCCATCTGGCAGAGGTGTTCTAGGCGTCTCAAGTAACGGTAACCCCGTTTTAGTCCCTCGGCGTCCTCAGGCTTGATAATTTTGGCAGTTTTAAGGGCCTCAATGACGGCAGAGGTGTGATGCTGACGCAAGGCTGGAATTTTACCACCATAGATGAGTTGTAAGGTATTGATAAAAAATTCTAATTCACGGATACCTCCCTGTCCCAATTTGACATTTATACCCCTTTGCCGACGTGATTGGAAATCTAATGCCCTTTTCAGGGTTCTGATTTCTTCCACTCCGGAGTAGTCCAAATAACGACGATAAATAAACGGCTCAAGGCTTTTGAGAAACGCCTCTCCTGTTTCTATTTCTCCAGCTACTGGGCGGGCCCGAAGTAAGGCAAGCCTTTCCAATGTTCGCCCAAAATTTTCATAGAAGATTTCTACCGCTCTGGTAGACTGAACAATTTCACTTTCTTTCCCCCCAGGACGAAGGTTTAAGTCAACTTTAAACACGATTTCTCCATAAGCAGGGTCCTGCAGGAGTTTGGTGATAGTTTCAGCTAGTTTAATGAAAAAGCCATGTTCTTGAGGAGAAAGAGATGATGGGGCTTCATATAGATAAACGATATCAATGTCGGAATAGAAGTTGAGTTCCTTTACACCTAACTTCCCTAATCCTAAAACAAAAAAACGTGCTGGAGGAGTTTGAGATAAAGATATTAATGCATGTTCGTAACATGCTTGGATGCAAGCCTCGGCTAGGGCACTTAATTCAGCCAAAGAGTCTTCCAAGCTACATAGCTGGTTAACATCCCTTGTCCAAATGCGTAGGTATTCTTTGGTCTTAAATTCCCTAAGTTTTTTAGGGAAATCAGCCTGGGGGATAAGTGGTTTTAAAAGCGCAAGAAATTCGGCTCTAGTTCGGCTTTTTGATATGGCCTGCTCTAAAAAAAGCCAGGAGAGCAGATGGGGTTTTCTTACCAATAAATTGGCCAGGTAAGAGCAGCTTACACAGAGCTTAAGCAATTGTTTAGCCTGATCAGGATGATTATCAAGGAAGCTAATTACCTCGGCTGACTGAACATCCAATACCCGTTTAAATCCGCTTTCCCCATAAGGCCACAAGACATGATTAGAGAGAGACTTATAAATCCTTTCAGTCATTTTTCTTTTTTACCAGCAGATATAGTTTGCCCCTTTGGGCCATATAACAAGCTTGGGCTTCGGCCTTACTCCCCGTGCCAAAATAAATATCTACTCTACCAGGTCCCTTAATTGCACCACCTGTATCCTGATTAAGCACAAAGGAAGAAAAGGGTTCCCAACCTAATAGTTCTTGGCTTTCATTTACTTTAGGAATTTTTGTATCAACAAATAATAAGGCCCCACGAGGGAAGATACTTGGGTCTGTGGCTACAGAATAAAGGGGAGTTAAACATTCACTTAGTGCTCCCAAAGGCCCTTTGTCAACGATTTTAAAGAAGATATAACTAGGATTGGCAGAAAATATCTTCTTCATTTTTTCAGGATGGTTGCGTAAGAAGTGCTTAATATTCAAACCATTAGGGTTTTCTAGCGATTCCCAGGCCTTTATGACTTGACCAATGCTTCTATAAGGACGTCCATTAGAAGCCGCATAATGAATGTAGATTTGTTTCCCATCAGGTAAAATAACAATTCCTGACCCCTGAATATGGAGAAAAAATAGTTCAACTGGGTCATCTACCCAGACAAGTTCGTAACCTTTCCCTTGGAGTTTATAGGCAAAATCTATATCTTCTCGGGTATAAAAAGGAATTACTTCATGACGGTGAACCATTCCTATCAGAACTTTAGGTGGTAAATCGGGATCATTAAAACGACGTAAATCAATCTCTACCCACTCATTAGGTAGCCGGTAGATAGGATAGCGATATCTCTCTGTGGGGGTAAAGGAGCCGTAGAGCACAGGTTGATAGTAACCGGTGAAAAGGACTTCTTTTTTTTTGTTGAGTCCGCTGGCTTCATAAAGGTCAAAATGGGCCTTGAGACAAGCGTTAAAATTTTTTTCTTGCATACAAAATTGAAAAAGGTTTAGGCTTTCTTTGAGTTCTTCTACTGTATAAGGAATAGTGCCTACCCGCATGGTGTAGCCAGAAGGTAGACGAGAGTAGTAGTTGAGACTCCGGGCTAGGGCCTGGTTGAAAGTTTCAATGTCCACCGGCTTGGTGAATTTAGGCCAGTGTTTGGTGGGCTTTAAAGGCGGAGATATTTTTTTGCCAGGTAAGCATCCCAACAGGAAACAGAGGAAGAGAAAGGCAAGTAGCTTCAAACGCATAAACTCAACATACAAAAAAATAAAAGGATGTCAATATACAGGGAGTTCAAAACTGCCTGGATATTGCGTGACAAATGACTAAATTTAGAGCATTTAATATGCTGGCTCCTGGCTTCTGATTTTTGAATATTTTTCTAGTAAGTATATTAGGTGGCATTTTATTTACATTGTTAGCTTATTCATGTAAGTTATAAATAAACCCAACTTGTGAATAAGGGAGGATTTAATGAGTGTATTGGCATCAATCCGGGGTCGGAGAAGTATAAGGGGCTTTCTAGCCAAAACTGTAGATGAGTCTTTAATAACCCAAGTGCTTGAAGCAGCCATACAAGCACCTTCAGCTTGCAATATGCAACCGTGGGAGTTTTTTGTCGTAAAAGGAGAGGGCAGAAATAAGCTGGTTTCAAGCCTGCTTGAAGCTTATCATCAGGAGAAAAGACCGCCTCGGACACAATCTCCCGTACCTGAAAGATATAAAAAACGGATGCAGACCCTTTTTGAGGCAATCAAACCCTTTGCCGAACAAACGCCAGGGTTTGACACCTGGAAAGGTAGTTTGAGTTTTTATAATGCTCCTGTTGTTATTTTGGTTGCTAAGGACAAAGCAGTAGATGCAAGTAGAATTTTAGACATTGGCCTGGCAGTACAGAACATGCTACTGGCAGCCCATGACTTGGGTTTGGGCACCTGCGCTATTGGTTTAAGTTTAAGGTATGAGGATATTATCCGGGAGACTTTAAACCTCCCATCTCATCTAGAATTGCTTTTGACTGTTGCTTTAGGCTATCCGGATGAAAGCTTAGCTATAAATCAATTTAAATCACCACGAGTAGATTTAAGCGAGTGCGTGCAGTGGATAGAGAAGATTTGAATTGGGCTCTTCTAAAGAATGAATGTCTACAACCTTTTTCACCCAACTTAATTGTAAACGTTAAGTATGTATGTGTGTGAATGTGTAAACCTAGTAGTCATTCGGTGTTGTTCGCTTCGCTGTTATTAGTAACTGGTGATTAGTTACAAATCACAAACTGCTGATAAAATAAACCCGGTGAGCTGAATTAAGCTTGCATTGGTCGGATAAGCAGAAGATTAACCATTTTTATTTTTTTCATAAAGGATTCTTAACCCTTCTAAAACAAGGTGTTCTTCTACTTTGTCTATTTCCTTTACTTCAGAGGCAATCAAAGAGGCAAAACCTCCTGTAGCAATAACAAGGGGATGTTCAGGGATTTCTTGTTTAATGCGTTTTAAAAGCCCTTCAGTTAAAGCAGCATAGCCGTAGATTAGTCCTGCATTCATGGCGCTGATGGTATTGCGGTTGATAACCTGGGGAGGTTTAATAAACATTTCCACATGGGGGAGTTTAGAAGCGTGAATAAAGAGGGCTTCAGCTGCTATTTGTATGCCTGGGACAATAATGCCCCCTTTGTATTCTCCCTTTGCAGTAACGTATTCAAAGGTGATAGCAGTGCCGAAATCTACAATAATCAGAGAACAACGATATTTTTCATAGGCAGCAACGGCATTAGCAATCCTATCTGCTCCTACCTCTTTGGGACTGTCATAGTGGATAGAAAGACCTGTTTTAATCCCAGGGCCTACCACCAGTGGTTGGGCGTGAAAGTAACGTTCACTTAAATTTAAGACAGCCTTCATCAAGGGGGGAACTACACAAGCTACAGCAATATCTTGAATGAAGTCCATTTTATAACTATTCAGCTCACACAGATTTTTGATTTTTATTGCCAGCTCATCAGCAGTAAAATCTTTCTGAGTGCGGATTCGCCAAACGGCTTTTAGGGCTTTCCCTTCAAAAAGCCCCATAACAATGTGAGTATTGCCTATATCTAAAGCCAGTAACATTATTAACTTCCTATACTTGTCTGTATAGCTCCGGCGATATCTGCGGCCAGCTTTTCTACCAAATTCATGTCTGTTCCTTCTACCATAATTCTGGCCACAGGTTCTGTGCCTGAATATCGTAGAACGATACGTCCCTTTCCATTAAGGGCGTCTTCTGCCTTTTTTACGGCAGTTTTAACAGCAGGTATATTTTCCAAAGGAGGTTTTTCTTTTACTTGCACATTTAGCAATTGTTGAGGCACTGGTGTCATGATAGCTGCCAGCTCTGAGAGGGGTTTACCTTCTTGCAACATAATCGCTAATATTTGTAAGGCCGTAAGAATACCATCTCCTGTAGTATGGTGATCTAAAAAGACAATATGTCCCGAGGGTTCTCCACCGATATTACTGTAGCCCTGCCGTAGTGCCTCTGTTACATACCTGTCTCCTACCTGTGTGCGTAATAACTTGATATTTCTTTCCTTTAGGCATAATTCCAGACCAAAATTAGACATGATTGTACTCACCACGGTGTTATTTTTAAGTTGGTCATGCCGTTTCATGTAATCTGCACAGATAGCCAGCATTTTATCTCCATCAACAATGTTTCCCCTTTCATCAACTAAAATGGCCCTGTCACCGTCGCCATCTAGGGCCAGACCGATATCGGCACCTGACGTTTTTACCTGTTGTGCTACCACTTCCGGATGAAGTGCACCACAGTTATGATTGATATTTTCTCCATTTGGCTTTACTCCAATTAGAGATAGTTCTGCCCCCAGTTCAGAAAAGACGGTTGGTGCTACCCTGTAGGCTGCTCCATGGGCACAATCTATGGCCATTTTAATGCCATCTAAAAGCATGCCTTTAGGAAAGGTGTTTTTTAAGAACACTACATACCGACCGATGGCATCGTCTATCCGAAAGGCCTTACCAATTTCTGTTGCAACCGGCCGAATAGTATCAATCTGATTATTTTCTCCTAAAACGAGTTTTTCTATCTCGGCTTCTGTTTCATCAGGCAATTTGTATCCATCTCTACCAAAAAATTTAATGCCGTTGTCATCATAAGGATTATGAGAGGCTGAAATCACTACTCCAGCATCCGCCCGCATATTGGTCGTGAGAAAGGCAATTCCTGGTGTAGGCAATGGGCCGATAAGTAAGACATCCACGCCCATGCTGCAAATACCTGCCGTGAGCGCCGTTTCAATCATATAACCTGAAAGCCTTGTATCTTTACCCACAACGACCTTGTGACGGTGGGAACGTTTTTTTATTACATAGGCCAGAGCCCTGCCTAATTGCATTACAATCTCTGTAGTCATAGGCCATACATTGGCTTTGCCTCTTACACCGTCGGTTCCAAAAAGTTTACCCATTTTTCGCCCCTAATCAGAGCTCATGATGCTTTTTACTATTTTTATCACCTGTTTTGCTTCTTTTGCTGCGTGTACTCTGATAATATCTACTTCCTCAAAAGTGGCCATGGCTACTACGCCCAAGGTGCCAATATCTCTTTGTGCTGGTGTTTCAATATTTAAAATTTGTCCAATAAATGTCTTACGTGATGGCCCAAGCAAGAGTGGTTTTTTTAAGGTTTTAAAAAAAGAAAGGTGTTTAATAAGGCGTAAATTGTCTTCTAACCGTTTACCGAAACCAATACCAAGGTCTATGGCAATTTGGTTTTCGTTTATACCCTGGTTGAGAGCATAATCAATTCGTTCTGCCAAAAAATCATAAACTTCTTGTAAAACGTTTTTGTAATGAGGATTAATTTGCATATCCCTAGGTGTGCCTTTCATATGCATAAGCACCACTGGCGTTTTATAATCTGCCACCACCCTAGCCATGTCTCTATCAAAACGCAGAGCACTAATGTCATTTACGATTTTAGCACCTGCCTCAATTGCTTCTCGGGCAACCTTGGCTTTATAAGTATCTATGGATATAGGAATTTTAATTTCGGCAGAAATGGCCTTTATTACAGGAATAACACGACGTAACTCCTCTTCCACAGGAACAGGTTGTGAAAAAGGGCGAGAGGATTCTCCTCCAATATCAATGATATCAACTCCTGCTTCCTCTAAGGTTTTGGCGTGAGCGATGGCCTTATCAGGTGAGAAGTAAAGCCCTCCATCAGAAAACGAATCAGGCGTAACATTAAGTATTCCCATCAAAAGAGGACGTTCTCCGTCTAGTTCAACCCAGCTTTGCATTTAATTGTTAAGCATATATGCGTTGATTTTAAGCATTGACCCTTCTTACGCATTTACGCTTCCACTCTTTTACGCATTAATTCCTTCAGTTACTAATTTGTCTAAAGTGGCCCCGTCTATTGTTTCTTTTTCTAGGAGCTCCTGGGCGATATTATGTAACAAATGAATATGTTTTTTAAGTAAGTCTTTTACCTGATTATAACTCTGAGCTACTATTTTTCTGACTTCTTCGTCAATTTTCTTTGCAGTTTCTTCACTGTAATCTCGTGCTTGGACAATTTCTTTTCCTAGAAAAATATGTTCTTCTCGGCGCCCAAACGTAAGAGGACCTATCGTTTCACTCATACCCCAGTTACATACCATCTTTCTTGCCAGTTCAGTTGCCTGCACCAGATCGTTACCTGCTCCTGTGGTGCAATCATTAAAGACCAGTTCTTCTGCTACTCTACCGCCAAGAAGAATGGCAAGTCTATTCATGAGATATTTCTTAGAGTAAGTATGTTTTTCATCCAAAGGTAATTGTTGAGTAATACCAAGGGCATGTCCCCTGGGGACAATGCTCACTTTATGAACAGGGTCGCTGCCAGGTAAAAGTTTGGCTACCAAGGCATGGCCAGCTTCGTGGTAAGCAGTCAGTTTCTTTTCTTCATCGCTGATAACCATACTCCGCCGTTCCTTACCCATAAGCACCTTATCTTTCGCTTCTTCAAAG
>JAGHCL010000158.1 GCA_021160485.1 Candidatus Desulfofervidaceae bacterium | reverse complement strand
CATATTGATTATATCCTGCAATCTATTCACATAAAGCAATCCTGTCTGGGAATACCTGAATAAGTATTGGGCCAATTCCAGTGCATCCATAGTATGTGAACGCATCTCTCTGAATTCAGTATAGGCCCAGCCCACATTCAAGTTATATAAATAATTTCTGGTTGCTTCTAAAATAGAGCTATACCGGGCCACTTTATGCTGAGCCTCTGTATCTCTGTATAAAGGCACCATTCCATCTCTTTTGTATGTCCAGATACCGAAGAGATTGTTTCCTTCCAGGGCAAATCTAGATGTTCCCCAGTTAGACTCTATAGCTGCCTGGGCTAACAGCAGGCTTAAAGGGACAGTGTTTACTCTCTTTAACAACTCATCTGTAACATTAGTCCTGTATTTAGCTGTGAGATGACGCACAAAGGCAGCCTTTTGTGAGCCTATTGTTTTAACCAAAATGTTGCTATCCAAATGTGTGGGATAGTCAGTTTCTGCCAAAATTTCCTTTAATTGCATCCTTTCCTTTTCTACTTCTGCCAAGGCAAAAAGAGCTGAAGGCATAATGGTGCGGATAAATAACTTTCTTTTTAATCTTTCATCTCGCACATATTTCAAATCTGGTGGTAAATTCTTGATAACAATTGGAGGCATTTTCGTTAATCCCTCCAATTGCCAAAGACCGTGTTTCTTTAAAACTTCCAACAACTCCTGAGTAGTGTTAACTTTGATAATGGTAACCTTCAAAGACGTTCTAGGAGTTTGAACATAATTGTGCTTACAGGAAATTGTGCTTAACAACAAAGCCCCAACACAAATAATCTTTTTAAAGAACTTTTTTCTTTTCATCTTTGAAAATCTAGCTGTGCATACTTTCCATTTACTCAAAATAGGCGATTTTTATACTTGAAAAAAAGATGTTTGTAAAGAGTACAAATCCAAGAAAGCATGAAAATCCTAAATAAAAAATTTTTCTCATCTTCACAAGAATGAGAATTTATTTTAAGTATATCTAAATTCCAATACAGCTCTAAAAGTAAGAAAATGCGGCAGAAGCTGACTTGACTTTTTTGTTGAAATAATTCATACATCAAAGCAGACGTAAGAATTATTGCCGCTACTAACCAAGATTTGGAAAAAGCCATAGCCGAAAAAACTTTTAGAGAAGATCTATATTATCGGCTCAACGTTTTCCCTATCTATCTTCCACCATTAAGGGAGAGAAGAAGTGACATTTTATTATTGGCAGAACATTTCTTAGAAGAATTTAATAAAGAATATGGTAAAGACGTTTGTGGCTTTTCACCAGAGGCAATTGATATGCTTATGCAATATCACTGGCCAGGTAACGTCCGGGAATTTAAAAACTGTATTGAACGTGCAGTTCTCATTTGTGAAGGAGAAATGATAGAAAGCTATCACCTTCCTCCTACCCTTCAAACAGTGGAAAGCTCAGGCTCAACACCTTATCTTTCCTTGACAAGAGAAACAGAGCGTTTAGAAAAGGAAATGATTATTGAAGCACTGAAAGCAACTAAAGGAAATTGCAGTCAGGCAGCTAAGCAGCTGGATACTACTTTACGTATTATGAATTATAAAATTAAAAAATATGGGATTGACCCAAAGGTGTTTAAAGAATGGGCGCGTGAATGTGTTTAAGCGTTAATGCATACATATGTTGGTGCGTTAAATAAACTTCAAATTTTTCATTCAATATTTATACATTTCTACGCTTCCATTTGTGCTTCCACTCTTATTCCTCATCATGATATTTCTGGTAAATGGCAGAAATTTCTTCTTTAGCATCCAGAAAGACATCTATTAATTTAGGATCAAAATGTTTGCCTCGTTCTTTATAAATGATATCAAATGCCTTTTCCCATCTATAAGCTGGTTTATAGGGCCGAGGGAAAGTAAGGGCATCAAAAACATCAGCAATTGCGACAATTCTGCCTTCTATAGGTATTTCTTCTCCTTTAAGCCCTTGAGGATAGCCAGTGCCATCATATTTTTCATGATGAGTCAAAGCGATTCTTTCAGCTTTTTGCAATAAGCTATAATCAGAACCACCCAAGATTCTTGCCCCAATGATAGTATGTTGCTTCATGATTTCTTGCTCTTCTGGCGTTAGTTTCTCTGGTTTCAGAAGAAGCTTATCAGGAATGCCTATTTTGCCCACATCATGCATAGGTGCGGCATAAAAAATCTCTTCTACTTCCTGGGTGCTCAGACCAAAATTCTGGGCAATAATAGCACTATAATGACTTATTCGTTTGAGGTGATTAGCAGTAGTTCTATCTTTATATTCAGCTGCCAACACTAAACGATAAATTAACTCAAGCTGAAGAGACTTGATTTCTTCATGAGCCTTTTCCAACTGGGCCGTCCTTTCTTTTACCATTTCTTCAAGATGATATTGATAATGTTTAAGGGACAATTTAAGCTTCCTCTTTTCCAGAACCTTTTCTATAGTTACTTCTAGCACATCATACGAAACAGGCTTGGTGAGAAAATCATAAGCACCATTTTTTAAACATTTTACCGCTAGATCTATACTTGCCAATCCTGTAAGCACAACAATTGCCAATTCTGGATAAAAAGTGAGTGCCTTCTCTATAAGCCATAACCCATCATATTCAGGCATCATAATATCTGTAATCACAAGGGCAAAATCTTCTTTAGCTAAAAGTTCTAATGCTTCTTGGGCACTACTCGCTACCTTATAAGGATAACCCGCATGAGAAACCATTAAACCCACTGTATCTGCCACAAACTTTTCATCATCAACTACCAGAACTTGAAAGTTTTGTTTTTTATCGCTCATATTTCAAACCTTTAGTTTTCCTGAACTCCCTCAAGAAGCGCAACCGCATAGGCAGCTATACCTTCTTCTTTGCCTATGTATCCCAAACCTTCAGTGGTTTTGGCCTTTAAATTGATGAGAGCAGCATCAACATCCAGCGTGGCAGCAATCTTCATTTTCATTTTTGGGAAATAGGAAACTAATTTCGGTGCTTGAGCCACTACGGTTGCATCCAGATTAATCAAAGTAAAATGTTTCTCATCCATTATCTTTTTCACACCAAACAGGAGTCTTAAGCTAGAAATTCCCTTCCAGGCAGGGTCTGTATCCGGAAAGTGTTGTCCAATATCTCCTTCACCCATCGCACCTAGGAGGGCATCTATAATAGCATGTAAAAGGACATCACCGTCCGAGTGTCCCAAGAGTCCTTTGGCAAAAGGAACTTCTATGCCTCCAAGTATTAAGGGTCTACCTTTTACCAGTCTATGGACATCAAAACCAAACCCTACTCGCGCAATAACAGACTTTCTGCCCATTGTAAATCCTCAGGTGTAGTAATTTTTATGTTCTGAGGCTCACCAGGAATTACCCTTACTGCAATACCCAATTGTTCAACCAGGCTGGCATCATCAGTGAACTCTAATGGTTCTGTCTGTGCTTTTATATAAGCTGTTTTTAAAACATCATATTTAAAACCCTGGGGGGTTTGTGCCAACCAGATGGAATGGCGAGGCAAAGTTTTCTTAATAATATTGTTTTCTACCCACTTTACTGTTTCCTTTGCTGGCAATGCAGGTATAACTGCTCCCCATTTAGAAGCACCTTCAACTACTGTTTCTATCAGACTTTCTGAAACAAAAGGCCTTACGCCATCATGGACAAGCACAATTTCACTTTCCTTTACTTCCTTCAGTCCAGCCCACACTGATTCTTGGCGTCTTCCCCCTCCATAAACAATATTGACTATTTTTGAAAACTCAGCGGCAATCATCCTACTTTCTTTTTCCCAAAAGGGATTTACAACCAAAACAATTTCTTTGACCGCAACACATTTTTGAAAACGAGCTAATGTATGCCATAAAATGGGCTTTCCTTTTAGAGACAAAAATTGCTTTGGAAGCTCACTGCCCATTCTTCGGCCTATCCCTGCAGCAACAATAATGGCAGTAACCAAATTCAATATTCTCCTAAATGTTCTTTTATTTCTGCTGCTTTTAGCCCTAGGAGGGAAAACACCTTTTGTCTAGAGGTTTCACCTCTAAGAAGCTTAATTCGTGTTTTAGGAATGCCTAAAAAACTGGCTAACAATTCAATACAGGCTTGATTGGCCTTCCCTTTTTCTGGTGGAGCCTTCACTTTAATTTTTAACGCCTGGCCTTCTAAACCAACAATTTCATCTTTTTTCGCCTTTGGTTGCACTTTTACTTGTAATATCACTCCATCTTTTGTTTCTCTAAATGGCATCAGCTTAACCTAAAAGCGAGTTGGTAGAGGGTGTTAACCAGAAACTTTTGTAGAAAAATAACAATAAGAATGGCCACTAGGGGAGAAAGGTCAATACCACCGAACACCACCGGTAAATAACGGCGGATGTAGTAAAGGACGGGTTCAGTTACATTATAAAGAAACCGCACAATCGGATTATATGGATCAGGATTAACCCAAGAAATCAGGGCCCGAATAATAATTATCCACATATAAAGGGTAAGTAAGACGTCCAAAACTGCTGCTGTGGCCTTAAGAAAATTAGCAATAATAAACATAAAATGCTACCTCCCCTTTTGGTGCTTTTATAGCACACATTTCTATTAATCTCAATAACACTCTCCAGATTTATTGTTGACATCGTGGATCAATTGCTATCCATTTCAAGGTCAGACTCCGCAAAGATTTTTCTATTAAAGAGGAAGCTGAAAAAAGAAAAAGATGTTTTTCTTTAAGCAATTATCTAGGGCTGTCTTTCTGTCAAGGAGGAGCGCAGCAAGCGGCGGAATGCCGGCGAGCGAGCACTCCTTGACAGGCGCGGTTTTAAGTAGAATTATCATGAGGGCTGCGGTCATCTTTTGGCCGCAACCCTTAATCAATATGAAAACTCTTTTGGGGTCTTTTTGCAGGAGTCTCATTAAACATTAAAAACCAGATTCATTACCTTATCGGAGTTAGAAAGCCCAAAATCCGCGATTGATTTGGGGGGAAGGTGTATTTAAGAGGGAAAGAAGGAAAATTATAGTATTCCGCAAAAGTTGACATAAAATAAACTTAAAATTCCTTATTTCCTTCTTGAGAAATTATATGCCAGGGCCTCGTTTATACGGTCAAGGGTCTTCACTCGCTGCGCTTGCTCCGACCTGTGCCTAAAAAGGCACAGGCTG
>JAGHCL010000038.1 GCA_021160485.1 Candidatus Desulfofervidaceae bacterium | reverse complement strand
GTCATCTCTTCCTCCTTTCTTTTCCACCTTATCACAGATAGCCCGTTTGTCCAATTTCAACTGAAGCAGAGCATCCAAGATTTACTTATTATTACCGTTGTACCAAGACATATAAGCATGAATGGAATTCTTGCAGTATAAAATCAGTCAATGCAAATAAAATTGAAGATTTTATCATAAGTAGGTTAAAAAAGATTAGTCAGGATGAGCAAGCTATAAAGACTTTGGTAAAAAAATTAATCAAGAGGAAGAAGAAAGACTATTTCCTCTTAAACAACAGGAGACAAAGTTACTAAAAGAAATTAAAAATGTAGAAAGAAAAATCCGCAATCTCATTAATTTTCTTTCTGAAGGAGATATTAAAAAATTTCCATCAATAAGGAAAGAATTAGAGAATCTTGAAAACAAAAAGAAGGTTTTGGAATTTGATTTAGAAGGCGTAAGGCTTGCCATTCAAAAAGAAGGAAAAGAGAAGTTTGAAGCAAATATTGTTCTGGATGTTCTAAAAGATTTCACCCAAAAGATTGACCATATAGCCCCTTCAGACAGACCTTATTTATTTCAATACCTCATTAAGTCAATCTTTTATGGAAAAGATGAAATTATAGTTGAGATTTTTTATCTTCCGCCAGACAGGATAAAGGTGGGGGGGCAGATACTCTCTTCTATGTGTTCGAAAAATCGTATAGAATGGCTCCCCGGGCCGGACTCGAACCAGCAACCTAGTGGTTAACAGCCACCCGCTCTGCCGATTGAGCTACCGGGGAGCAATCAGTATTTTAATAACAACTCTAGAGGAAAAAATCAAGAGGGGGTAGAGTGATTTTCTTCTATTATGGTGGCCTGAGCTAAAGAGCGGACAAATTCACCCACTTTAAGACAAGCTTCGTCGCTATCTTTTGTTTTTTCTATAATGCGCACAATCGCACTACCAACAATAATGCCATCAGCATAAGGAACGAGTCTTTTTACATGTTCAGGAGAGGCAATCCCAAAGCCTACCCCAATGGGCCTAGAAGTGATTTGCCTGAGCTGTTTTAAGTTTTGGATTAGGTCTTCGGGTAAGTCGCTTCTTGCTCCAGTAACTCCGGTAACAGATACATAGTAGATAAACCCACTGCTTTTTTGTGCAATCTTACGGGCACGGGTTGAAGGTGTAGTAGGGGCAATAAGAAAAATAGTGTCTAAATGGTGCGCTCGGCTGTATTTTAACCATTCGTCTGCTTCTTCAATCGGTAGATCAGGAATAATAAAGCCATTTACTCCTGCTTTGGCTGCATCTTGAGCAAGGTGCTCAAGGCCATATTGGAAAAAGGGATTGTAATAACCCATCAATACAATAGGCATGTCTGTTTGACTACGCACGTCCTTTACTAGTGCCAAAATATCTGCTAGCTTGACACCATTTTTTAAAGCCCGTTGTGAAGCAACCTGAATAGTAGGCCCATCAGCCAATGGGTCAGAGAAGGGTACACCCAATTCCAAAATGTCACCACCATTTTGGGCAATGGTGAGAATGAGTTTTTTTGTGGTTTCTAAGTTTGGGTCTCCAGCAGTAATAAAGGGAATTAATACCCGACGGTTTTGCTTCTTTGTCTTTTTGAACACCTGTGTGATGATTTTCATTGTTGGGTCTCCTTTTTTACCTTCTCAAATACAATGCCTAGGTCTTTATCTCCTCTGCCAGAGAGGTTGATCACAATAATTTTATCTGAAGAGAGTTGGGGAGCTAACTTTAGGGCATAAGCAACTGCATGAGCACTTTCCAGTGCCGGGATAATACCTTCTAATTTGGATAGTAAATGAAATGCCTCTAAGGCTTCGTCATCCGTGATAGAAGTATAAAAAGCGAAATTTTCATCTTTATAGTAACTGTGCTCTGGTCCAACACCTGGATAATCTAGTCCTGGAGCAATGGAATGGGTAGGTTGAATCTGACCCTCTTTGGTTTGTAAGAGATAACTCATAGCGCCGTGCAATATGCCTAAACTCCCAGCACATAAGGTGGCGGAGTGATTATCTTTGTCCAATCCTAAACCAGCCGCCTCTACCCCAATAAGTTTTACTTTGCTTTTCCTGAATGGGTAAAAAATTCCTATGGCATTACTGCCGCCCCCAACACAGGCAATAATATAGTCTGGTAACCGACCTTCGATTTTTTTGATTTGTTTTTTTACTTCCTCACCAATTACTGTTTGGAAATCCCGCACCATCATGGGATAAGGATGAGGACCTACGACGGAACCAATTAAGTAATAAGTTGTGCGCACGTTAGTTACCCAATCTCGAATGGCTTCGTTAATGGCATCTTTCAATGTCCGGCTGCCCTGTTTGACTGGAATTACTTCTGCTCCCAAAAGTTTCATCCGAAAGACATTCATTTCTTGGCGCTTGGTGTCTTCTTCGCCCATATAGACTACGCATTCAAGCCCAAGCAAGGCACAGGCCGTGGCCGTAGCCACGCCGTGTTGACCAGCACCTGTCTCGGCAATAATTCGTTTTTTCCCCATCCTTTTTGCTAGTAAGGCTTGTCCCAAGGTATTGTTTATTTTATGGGCACCCGTATGATTTAAATCTTCTCTTTTGAGATAGATTTTTGCTCCCCCTAAATGCTTGGTTAACCGTTCGGCAAAATAAAGAGGGCTAGGTCTGCCTGCATATTGTTTGAGATAATACCAAAACTGTTTTTTGAAATTGCTATCCCTTTTGGCTGCTTTATAAGCCCTTTCTAACTCTTCTAAAAGGGGCATAAGCGTTTCAGGGACGTATTTACCTCCATAAATACCAAAGCGTCCTCTTTTGTCTGGCAACATGAGTTTCTCCTTTCTAGATTTCTTGCCATATTGCAAATAGCCTTTCCATTAGCATTTTATTCTTTTTCCCTGGTGCACTTTCTATACCACTGTTCACATCCAAGGCATATGGATGCACTGTTTTTATAGCGGCCCTTATGTTGTCTGGATTTAACCCTCCTGCCAAGATAATAGGTATACCATATTCCTTTGCTTTCGCTGCTAATTCCCAATTGAAAATTTTACCTGTGCCACCTGCTTGCCCTTTTTCATAAGTATCAAGTAGGAATCCCTTTACTTTGTCTTTATAACTGACTAGGCCTTTAAGACTGGCTTCATCTTTTATCCGAAAGGCCTTGATACAAGGTAAGTCCAGGTGTTCACAAAAAGTGGGTGATTCGTCCCCATGTAATTGAATTAGGTTAAGCCCACAGTTTTGGGCAATTGTCTTTATTGTTTCACTTTTTTCATTGACAAATACACCTACTGTTTGAACAAAGGGAGGTAATTTCTTAATAATCTCCTGTGCCTTTTCTGGAGAGATATAGCGAGGGCTTTTTTGAGAAAAAATAAACCCCAAGGCGTGTGCACCCAATGATGTAGCTAAAAGGGCATCTTCCAGACGGGTAATACCACATATTTTCAAGCGTGGCCTAGGCATACTATAAATTAACACGCTTAGATTAGAAAAACAAGGTAGGGAAGAGTGTCCCCTCAAGTTTTTCCTTGATTTTTATTATAAGGTTGTGCTATGGGATAAAAAGTAGGTTGGTGTGTTAGTAGTGTGTTAAAAAAGTGTTTAGAAAAGGGAGTTTATTAAAGATTGACATTTATGTCTGATTGTGCTAGGAGTGAACATGTAATTGTGCACATAATGTGTTGTAGTTTAGGCCCCGTGAAGGGGTGAATTCCCAAGGAGGGAGGAGCTTATGAGTTTATCAAGACGTGATTTTTTAAAGTTATGTGGAGGGACGGCGGCTGGCATAAGTTTTTCTCAGATGTTGGTGCCAGAAGTGGTAGAAGCTTTGGAAAAGGCCGCAGCCGGAAAACCACCTGTATTGTGGCTTCAGGGTGCGGGTTGCTCAGGTTGTTCGGTATCTCTTTTGAACACAGCTCATCCTAAGATTGCTGATGTCTTATTAAAAATCATTGATTTGCGTTATCATCCTACGATTATGGCTGCTGCTGGGGAGTTAGCTTTAGGTGCGATTGAAGAAACTTCTGCTGCTAAAGGTAAGTTTATCATTGCCTTAGAGGGAGGTATTCCTGTAGGAGCTGATGGTAGATATTGTGTAATTGGAGAAAAGGAAGGGAAGGAAATAACTATTATGAGTGCCCTTCTTGAAGCAGCGCCTAAGGCAATGGCTGTTTTAGCTATTGGTACTTGTGCTGCTTACGGAGGAATTCAAGCTGCTAAACCCAATCCAACCCAGGCTGTAGGAGCGCAGGAATTCTTTAAGATGAAAGGCATTAAAACGCCTGTTATTAACATTCCTGGCTGCCCAGCGCATCCTGATTGGATTGTTGGCACTATTGCTCATGTGTTGCTTTATGGCATTCCTAAACTGGATGATTTGGGACGGCCTACGCTTTTTTATGGTAGCTGTGTCCATGATCATTGTCCATATCGGGGTTTTTACGATGATGAGACCTTCTGCAAAGATTTTAATGATAAAGAAGGATGTCGTTATCAGTTAGGTTGCAAAGGCCCGGATGCTTATTGTGATGCTTGGAAAAGAGGATGGAATGGCGGTGTGAATTGGTGTGTAAGGAGTGCTACCTGTATTGCCTGTGTAGAGCCGAATTTTTGGGATACGGAATCCCCTTTTTATAGCAATGAATAAGCCAGAAAAGGGATTTATGTAGGGTAATCTAAGTTAAATTAAAAGGGAGGGTTAACAATGGCTGGCCGGCGTGAAGCTTTAAAAAAAACAAGAAAGATTGTTATTGATCCGGTGAACCGGATTGAGGGCCACCTGAAGGTGGAAGTAGAAGTAAGTGGGGGTAAGGTAGTAGATGCCCATTGCACAACAGGTTTATTTAGAGGTTTTGAAATTATTCTGAAAGGCCGTGATCCGAGGGATGCTGCTCAAATTACCCAGAGGATTTGCGGCGTCTGTCCAACCTCTCATGGGACAGCTTCAGTATTGTGTTTAGATTCTGCCTTTGGCGTAAAACCAACGACTAACGGTAGAATTGTAAGAAATTTAATTCTAGTTGCTGATCATATCTGGGATCATATTTTGCATTTTTATCATCTGGTTGCATTGGACTATGTTAAAGGTCCGAATGTGCCCCCGTTTGTGCCTAGGTATGAAGGAAAAGGTATATATAAATTACCACCAGAAATTAATGATTTTGGTGTAAAGGGATATTTGAAGGCATTAGAGATAAGACGAGTTGGCCATGAGATGACTGCTATCTTTGGTGGCAGGGGTCCTCATGTGCATGGCCTAGTAGTTGGTGGGGCTACGGTAGTTCCCACTGCAGATGCCATTGTAGGTTATCTCTGGCGCCTCAAAGAGATAGAAAAGTTTTATGATGAGATTTATCTACCTACAGTTTATGCAGTAGCCAAGTATTATCCTGAAGCATTTACCTTTGGTGCGGGATGTAAGAACTTTCTGTCATATGGCGTTTATCCATTAAATGATGACTATACAGAGTTTTTACTTAAACCCGGTGTATATACCGATGGTGAAGATAAGCCCTTTGACCCAGAAAAAATTACAGAATATGTAAAGTATTCTTTCTATAATGATAGTATTACAGGCTTGAATCCTAAAAATGGAAAAACTCATTTGGCTAATCCTGATAAGCCCGAAGCATATTCTTTTACAAAGGCTCCGAGGTATGACGGAAAACCACATGAAGTTGGTCCACTTGCCAGAATGTGGGTAGCCAATCCTGTTTTAAGTCGCCATGCTAGTGAATTTCTGGGTAAGAAAGGCGAAGTTAGAATGAGAGACTTTGGCGAAAAGGCCTTTTCTGTATTGGGAAGGTTAGTTGCCAGAGCAGAAGAAGGCTGGCTTGAAGTAAAGGCGGCGAAGAAGTGGATTACGGAATTAAAACCTGGTGCACCTGTTTATAAAAATGTAGATGTGCCTGAGACAGGAATAGGATTTGGTTGCACAGAAGCCCCTCGAGGATCTGTTGGACATTGGATTCGCATTAGAGATAAGAAAATCGCGAACTATCAGGTTGTTGCTCCTACGACTTGGAATGTTTCACCCCGAGACGATACCGGCACTCCAGGGCCCATTGAGCAGGCGTTGATTGGCACTCCTGTTCCTGATCCCAAGAATCCGGTAAATGTTGTGCGTGTTATCCGTTCCTTTGATCCCTGAATTGCCTGTTCTGTGCACGTGTTGCACACAGATAAAGGCGAGAAGGCTGTAGTAGATTTACCAGCCCTTTAGAATTAAGTTGAGATTGCTCATATAAAGGTAAAGGCGGGTTTTTTAGCCCGCCTTTTTTATTTCTGCCTTTAAACGGCAAACGCTACACTGTGGAGCCAGGGTAGGATAACCACATTCAGGGCAGAACTTTAAGGTAGCATTTTCTTTTTTTTGTAGAGGAGTAAGAAACGGCCTCATTTTTTTCAAGAAACCTTGATAGAAATCCAATTTTGTGCCTGGGAATTCGTATTCTAACTGCGCCATGTAGTGTTTGTACTTTAAGAAAGTGGCTCCTTTACTGAAAGGGCAACGGTAAGCAAAATAGTCAATGTTTCTTAAAAAAGCGTAGGCAGCAATTTCATATTCACCAAGCCGATAGAGGGGTTTAACCTTTTTGACAAAGTGATTTGCTGCTGGTAAAACAGGCGCTTGATCAACGAGATAGGGCATTTGCCAGCGAAGAAG
>JAGHCL010000067.1 GCA_021160485.1 Candidatus Desulfofervidaceae bacterium | reverse complement strand
GCCTGGCAATCTTCTCCTTTTTAAATAACCTGTAAACAATCTCTTTGGCAAACTGGCCTAAACCCTCTTCCAATGCCTCCATGGAATAGACTTCTTTGTAAATCGGAAGAGGAGGTCTAATTCCACCTGTTTCTATCAATACCGCATCTAGGCTCAATCTTTCCCCTACCTGGGTCAAACTTCCCATGACCACATAGTCTGCACCTATTTTTTCTCCATTATGCCTAGCATCTTCTATGCTTTGAGGTGGTTGTTCTAACTTCCAAGGAACAATAATCACCTTATCTGACGGCATCTTCTGACTTAATTTCTGTGGGATCTCCTTACCTAAATGGAGTAAACTCTGAGAAGCATAAACAGTAAAGGGAGGAATGCTAATTTTTAATACCTCCTGCCCAAAGGCATTTGTAACGCATAAAAGGAGCCAACACAAAACTATCCATTTTTTCATGAAACACTTCTCCTCAACTTTATCCCTCTTTTACCCATCACGCATTACCCATTACTCTCTTTAACTGACCTGCGCTTAGTTCATAGCATATCGGGAAGGAAGAAGCCAGTTTTAAATTATGGGTTGCCACTAACATGGTTATACCTGTTTTCTTTTGCAGTGAAAAAAGCAACTGCTGAACATTTTGGGCGGTAGTTTCATCCAGATTCCCCGTAGGCTCATCGGCTAAAACGACCTCGGGTTCCAGAATTAAGGCCCTGGCAATAGCCACCCTTTGCTGCTCGCCACCTGAAAGCTCCCCTACTCTATGGTTAAACCTATTTCCTAGGTCTACTTTTTCCAGTAATGTCATAGCTTTTGTTCTTGCTTTTTCATACGTCCAGCCAGCAATCAAAGCAGGTAGCATCACATTTTCTAAGGCGTTAAACTCAGGCAATAGGTAATGAAATTGGAAGATAAATCCGATCTTCTGGTTCCGAAACCGAGCTAAGGCATCAGGCAAAAGTTGGGAAACATCTTTCCCTTTATAAAGCACCTGTCCGCGCGTTGGCCTTTCAAGCGTTCCTAGGATATGTAAAAAAGTGGACTTACCCATACCCGAAGCCCCAATAATAGCAATACTATCGCCCGGATAAATGCGGAGATTTATGCCTCTGAGCACATCTATCCTTTCCTTTTTTGTTTGAAAGGATTTCCACAAATCTTTTACTTCTAAAAGTGGCACGTTATTCATACCTTATCGCCTCAACCGGGTCAAGTTGAGCTGCCTGCCTGGCGGGATAGATCGTGGCTAAAAAACTAAGTCCCATCGCTCCCAGGGCAATAACCACCATATCACCCAGGCGGATTTCAACAGGTAAAGTAGAAATATAATACACTCCTTGGGGAAGTTGAATAAAGTGATAATGTTTTAGTAATAAACACACACTAGTCCCGCTTATGACTCCCAAAATCGTACCTATCAGCCCAATAATGAGTCCCTGATAAACAAATATTCGCATAATATTCCTGTTAGTTGCTCCCATTGCCTTTAAAATAGCAATATCTTTGGTTTTTTCCATCACCATCATGATTAAACTACTGGCAATGTTAAAAGCTGCCACCACAACAATAAGAATAAGAATAATGAACATCGTAAGTTTTTCTAATTTTAAAGCCGAAAACAAACTTCTATTCATTTCCATCCAATCCTTTGTCCAAAAGGGAAAGCCCAGTTTATCTTTAATCTTACGGGCAAGGGTTTTTGCCTTGAAAATATCGCTTATTTTTACTTCCAGACCTGTGACCTCCTCCGCCAGATCAAGAAATCGTTGTGCGTCTTTAAGGGAAATGTAAATAAGGGTAGAATCATATTCATACATCCCTGAATTGAAAATTCCACATACCACAAACCGTTTTACCTTAGGGATTTGCCCCAAAGGTGTAATTTGGCCAAAGGGGGAAATGACAGACACAACATCCCCTATCCAAACCCCCAGATTTTTTGCCAGTTCCTGCCCCATAATGAGGCCAGGTAAATTCTGTCCTTCAACGGTCTTGGGCGTATTCAGTGCCTGCAATGTGCCTGCTTTTAAAATCTTAGCCAGATTGGTTACCTTGGAAACACTCTCCGGGTCTGTGCCTCTAAGCACCGCCCCAGAAACCCGCTGCCCAGAACTAACCATGACCTGAGCATAAATGAAAGGCGTTACTCCTACTACACCCTTAATTTGTTTAATTTCATTCATAACAGATTGGTACTCAGAAAAAGGACCTCTGAAATTCAAAACAAATATATGGGCGTTGATTCCTAAAATGCGTGTGCGAACTTCTCTTTCAAAACCAGACAT
The DNA here is from genome assembly GCA_021160485.1 of Candidatus Desulfofervidaceae bacterium. Taxonomy (GTDB): domain Bacteria; phylum Desulfobacterota; class Desulfofervidia; order Desulfofervidales; family Desulfofervidaceae; genus JAJSZL01. The sequence continues at coordinate 517 of JAGHCL010000067.1, read as the reverse complement.
TACCGAGAGGACAATAATGAGGGTCATCACTCCCACCATTACCCCAATAATTGAAAAAAAGGTAATGAGGGAAATAAATTTCTGCTTTCGTTTCCCCCTCAAATACTTTAGACTAATAAATAGTTCGTAAGGGATATTCATTCTTTTTCTGGTCTCAAATGGGGGAATAAAATGACGTCCCTGATACAGGCGGCATCGGTTAAAATCATCACCAACCTATCAATACCAATCCCTTCACCTGCGGCTGGTGGCATACCGTATTCCAGAGCCGTGATGTAATCTTCATCAATCCGATGTGCCTCTTCATCACCTGCGTCTCTCTGAGACATCTGGGCTAAGAAGCGTCTCTTCTGGTCGTCTGGATCATTTAACTCTGAAAACCCGTTGGCCACTTCCTTACCAGCTATAAACAATTCAAACCTATCTGTAATTTCAGGATTTTCGTCATTCCGCCTTGCTAGAGGTGAAACCTCTACTGGATATCCAACGACAAAGGTAGGCTGAATCAACTTGGGTT
>JAGHCL010000064.1 GCA_021160485.1 Candidatus Desulfofervidaceae bacterium | reverse complement strand
TTGCTTTATTTTAGAGCCTTTTTGTTTTATCGTTGTTTTTACGCTGTAAGTGTTTTTTCACCTTTTAGGTGAAAGGTATTTTTTAAAGATCGCTTTATTATAGCCCACTTGCGGGGTTTCTTGTAGGCCAAATGAGGATTTTGGGGAAAGGTACTTATTTGAATACCCTTATTTGTTCTGGTATACTGATTTTTAAATTAAAACTGAGGTTTTGATATGACAGTCCCAGAGGTGAAAACTAATCTTTCTTTACCCCCCAACGCCCTAGTAGTTCTGGCCAAACGTTATTTAAAAAAGGATACGTCAGGTAAGGTCGTAGAAACCCCTGAAGATATGTTCTGGCGGGTAGCCCGGGCAGTGGCAGCAGCCGATCTTCTTTATGACAAAAAGGCAGATGTTGAAAACATCGCTCACAAGTTTTATACAATGATGGCCAGTCTGGAATTTTTGCCCAACTCCCCTACCCTTATGAACGCTGGCAGAGAACTAGGACAGTTATCTGCCTGCTTTGTCCTACCTATAGAAGACTCTATTAAAAGTATATTTAACACCCTTAAACACGCCGCTCTTATTCATAAAAGTGGAGGAGGCACAGGTTTTTCCTTTTCACGCATTCGTCCGGAAGGTGACATGGTAAAAACCACTTATGGTGTGGCTAGTGGTCCGGTATCTTTCATGCGTATTTATGATATCGCTACGGAAACGATTAAACAGGGTGGAATGCGGCGTGGGGCCAATATGGGTATCTTACGTGTTGACCACCCTGATATTGAAAACTTTATTGAAGCTAAAACCCATGGACATCAATTAACAAATTTTAATATTTCAGTCGCTATTACTGATAATTTTATGCGGGCATTAAAGAAAGATACTGACTACGATTTGATCAATCCCCACACAGGACAATCGGTACGCAAACTCTCTGCCCGTTATATCTTTGATAAAATAGCTGAAGCGGCTTGGCAAAGCGGTGACCCAGGGGTAATTTTTATAGATACCATCAATAAATATAACCCCACACCTGCCCTGGGTCAGATAGAAGCTACCAACCCCTGCATCCCAAAAGACACATGGGTGATGACCTCTGAAGGTCCTAGACAGGTGAAAAGTTTAGTAGGACAAAGATTTTATGCACGCCTTAACGGAAAGGATTTTTTATGTGAGAAGGGATTTTTCTCTACTGGAAAAAGGGCCATTGTTGAACTTCGGACAAAAGAAGGTTTTTCTTTAAGACTCACTGCAAATCACCCCCTACTTTGCATTACGGAAATGACTCGTTATAGTGTAAAAACAGCCTGGACGCCTCCTGAAAAGTTAAAACCAGGAGACCGCATTCTTTTAAGTAATCACAGAGAAAATTACTCCTGGTCAGGCTTTGGCTCTTATGAAGAAGGCTATCTTTTAGGGCTTCTCATAGGCGACGGCACCCTCAAAAAGGACAAAGCGGTAATTTCTGTCTGGATAGATGGAACAAATGGCTTTCATGGAATCATAGAAGAAACTCTAAGAGCAGCACAGAACCTTCCACATAGGTCTGATTTTAAGGGCTGGCATTATCTTCCTTCCCGCAAAGAATACCGACTGGCAAGCGCTGCCCTGAGGGATCTTGCCCTTGACCTTGGACTTGAATGTGGACATAAAACGGTAACTCCAGGCATAGAAAAAACTTCAAGTGCTTTTTATCGGGGATTTTTACGGGGTTTTTTTGACGCCGATGGCTCGGTTCAGGGAAGTCAAAAAAAGGGGGTAAGCGTCCGGCTTGCACAGTCAAATTTAGATATTCTCAAAGTGGTTCAGCGTATGCTCCTTCGTCTGGGAATCTTCTCTCGCATCTATCAAAACCGGCGCAAAGAAGCTCAAAGGCCTTTGCCGGATGGAAGGACTGGATTTAAACTTTACAAAGTTAAGAGTCAGCATGAACTAGTCATCTCTGGAGAAAACCTTGAAAGATTTGCTACTCTTATCGGCTTTGCCCACCAAAAAAAACAGATACGCCTTAAAGAACTTCTTTCCTCCTATAAACGCTGTCTTAATCAGGAACGCTTTGTGGTCACAGTGGCTGAAATTGCGCTCTGTGGAGAAGAAGAGGTTTTTGACTGTCAAGTCCCGGGAATAAACGCCTTTGATGCCAATGGATTCATCGCTCATAATTGCGGCGAACAGCCACTTCTGCCTTACGAAAGCTGCAATCTAGGTTCCATCAATCTTTCGCATTTTGTTGAAAAAGGGAAAATCAATTACCAAAGGCTCGGAGAAGTGGTGGACACGGCTGTACATTTTCTGGATAATGTCATTGATGTAAACAAATATCCCCTCCCCCAGATAGGAAAATTGACCAAAGCTAATCGCAAGATTGGCCTTGGCATAATGGGATTTGCCGATATGTTAATCAAACTGGACATTCCTTACAATTCAGAGAAAGCGGAGAAACTAGCTGAAGAATTAATGGCCTTTATCAATCAGCGGTCTAAAGAGGCTTCAGCCAAATTGGCAGAAAAAAGAGGCAATTTTCCTAATTTTGATAAAAGTATCTATCCTGAAAAAGGCATAAAACATTTACGTAATGCGACAACAACCACTATTGCCCCTACTGGAAGTTTGAGTATTATTGCCGGTTGTTCCAGCGGCATTGAACCTATCTTTGCTTTCGCATATGTTAGACACATATTGGAAGGAGAAGAACTACATGAGATTCACCCTTTGTTACTGGCCACAGCCAAGAAGGCAGGATTTTATAACAAACAATTTTTAAAAGACCTAGCTAAAGCAGGATCACTGCAAAAACTAGAGGGCTATTCCATTCCAGAAAATATCAAGCGCATCTTTGTCACCGCCCATGACATGGCTCCAGAGTGGCATATCAAACTACAGGCTGCTTTTCAACGACATACAGATAATGCGGTGTCTAAAACAATTAACCTTCCCTATACGGCTACGGTGGAAGATGTAAAAAATATTTATCTTCAAGCCCATGAACTGGGATTAAAGGGCATTACCATCTATCGGGATCGGAGTAAACCAGAGCAGGTGCTTATGGTGCCTTCACCGGCTCCAAGAGAGAAGATTGCACCCAGACCAAGACCAAAAATTACGCATGGAGTGACAGAACGCATTATGACCGGGTGTGGAAAACTCTATGTGACGGTAAATTTTGACCAGCATGGAATCTGTGAAGTATTCGCCCATATGGGTAAAACAGGAGGGTGCGCTGCTTCCCAGATTGAGGCTATTGGACGGCTCATCTCCTTGGCATTGCGGTCTGGGGTAAAGATAGAAGCCATTGTGCGTCAACTCCGAGGCATTCGTTGTCCCAGACCCACCTGGACCGAAGGGAAACAAGTGCTTTCATGTGCGGATGCTATTGCGCAGGTGTTGGCAGAACTTGCTCAGATAGAATTTGCCCCTCTTAAGGCAGGTCTAGAGGCCTGTCCTGAGTGTGGGGATACCCTCATTCATGAAAGCGGTTGTGCAGTCTGCCGTACCTGTGGATTTTCACGGTGTGACTAACCTATTGACTTACCCCTTATTTAACGGTAATAAGGGCGTGAATTCTTGTTGTGGAGTGAGAGATATGCTTAAGATTGAAGGTCTTACAGTAGAAATCAATGGGAAGCGTGTGTTAAATGAGATTAATTTGGAGATAAAAAAGGGAGAATTGTTAGTGCTTTTTGGCCCCAACGGATCAGGCAAGACTTCTTTATTAATGACTATTATGGGCTTCCCCCGGTATAAAGTAGTAAAAGGACGGATCATATTTAAAGATCAGGATATTACCCATTTACCTGTGTATGAAAGAGCAAAAATGGGGATTGGCATCTCCTTTCAACGTCCACCCACCATTACCGGATTGAAAACTGGGGACTTGGTTAAACTCTGCGCCCATGGGAAAAAGATAGATATGGAAAGACTGGCTGAAGAAATCAACTTCTCTCATCTTTTGGATAGAGATGTCAATGACGGTCTATCTGGAGGTGAAATAAAGCGCTCAGAATTGCTGCAATTGATGGCTCAGGAGCCAGATTTAATTCTGCTGGACGAACCTGAGTCTGGTGTAGACTTGGAAAATATTGCCTTAATTGGAGAAACAATAAAGAAACTCATGGGGAGAGCGCCAACAAAACCCATCACCTGTCGCTCTCTTAAAGAAGAAAAGGCAGAAAGGAAAAAATCTGGTCTGATCATTACACATACTGGGCACATTTTGAGATACGTTCCAGCAGACAAAGGTCGCATTTTATATAAAGGGAAAATGTGTGTTGGTGGCAATCCATTTGAAATCTTGGAGCAAATTAGCAAATACGGTTATCAGGAGTGTATAAGATGTCTGAACGGGAATTCAATTTAACTGCTTTACCAAAAAAGGAAAAACAGAGATTAGCAGAAGCAGGTATTGAAGCCGATTTTACTAAAAGAGAAGGAACCTTTATTCAGGAAGACTTGGAAGTAGTACACTGCAAAGTGGAACAAGAAGGCTTAGAATTATTATCCACTCAAGAAGCCCTGCAAAAACACGATTGGCTAAAGGATTATTTATGGCAATGTATGTCACCGGATAAGGATGAATATACAAAAGCAGTTAAAGAAGGCCCTTTTAACGGATATTTTATCCGTGCCCTGCCTGGAGTAAAAAACTTAAAACCCATCCAAGCTGCCCTTCTTATTGCTACGTCCGGGTTCGTTCAGAATGTTCATAATATCATCATTGTAGAAGAAGGGGCAGAATTGCATATTATCACTGGCTGTCTGACCACTCCGCATATAAGCAAGGGAGTACACCTAGGCGTCACTGAGGTTTATATCAAAAAGGGTGGGAAATTACACTTCACGATGATTCACCGGTGGGGGAAGGATGTTATTGTGCGTCCACGCACAGCAGTAAAAGTGGAAGAAGATGGCCAATTTATTTCTAACTATATTACCCTGGGTGAAGTAAAGTCTGTCCAAATGTTTCCAGTAGTGCGGCTTAAAGGGAAAAGGGCTGTGGCTCAGCTGCAATCTGTGCTTGTAGCGCCACCTGGCAGTCAGTTAGATGTGGGAGGAGAAGTAATTTGTGGTGCTCCACAGGCACGGGCAGAGATTATCTCACGAGCCATGACGACTGGTGGACAAATAATCTCCCGGGGACGCCTTGTAGGAGAAGTAGGAGGAGTAAAAGGGCATCTAGAGTGTAAGGGATTAATTTTGAAAAATGGCTTTATCCATGCTATCCCCGAGCTTGTGGCTAAAACCGATGCTGTTGAGCTCTCCCATGAAGCAGCCGTAGGAAAGATTGCTCAGGAAGAAATAGAATACCTGATGGCAAGAGGATTGGACGAAGAAGAAGCCACTTCAGTCATTGTAAGGGGTTTTTTGGAAGCAGATATAGAAGGGCTGCCCGCGGCTTTACAGAAAAAATTGGATGAAGTCATAGAAGAGACGAGTAAGGATTTATTGTGATGCGAAATTTATGGAGCAGGACTGAAGAGGAGAGATTTTTTAAAAAAGCCCTTGAGATAGCCACACCAGAGCAGTTGTTTTATATAACTGAAAATAAGCAGTATATAGCTTATTGGCCTAAAGGATATAAAGGAAAAAAGAATACCCTTCAAAGTAGGAATGCATTTATTGGTAGTTATACAGAAAAATGGACCCAAGGGCTTTTAGAAAGCATTGCCAACAATTTTAATGCATTTGCTGTTCAAAGTGTTATTTGTGAGGAGATTGGTTTATCTAACAGGTCTTCGGCTGATGTAGCGATATGTAAAACGACAGAGACGATCCAAAAGCCCGAAAATATCCTTATGCTTGTAGAAGTAAAGATGTCTGTGGTTTGGAACTGGGAGTTTAATCCTCAAACTAAGCAACTAAAATGTGTTGGTGATTATACCACTCATCAAGGTAACCCTGGACTTTTAAGATCAGATACTATGCTAAAGGCCACTGGCAAAAGCATCAATATTCGTGTTTCTAGCTTTAAGTCATCACATATTCCAATAATAATTTTAGGAAATACACCCATTACTAAAAGTTATTATAAAAAGGTGGATTATCTAAAAAACGCAGGCATAGTTCAGGGGTTTTACTCTCTAAATCCTTGCCCTTTAGATAATCCACATCATGCTAATAACATCAAAGCCACCTCTAAAAAAGGGTTTATAAGATTTGATTCTTACACTGAATTTCAGGAAGAAATAACGATTTTACTTTCAGGGGACAGAGAATTCTTCCGAGGTATGAAAACTAAGAAAGAATTAGGCAAATTGATAGAAGCAGCCAACCAAGAGCCAACTTATGAAAAGAAGGCTGAGAAATTTCTTAAACTTTTGAGGGAAAATGGCTAAATCAAAAAAAGGGACAAAAACAAGCTCTTTTGGAGTCCCAGGGCGGATAAATCATAACTCTACTGCCTTTTATGCTAGTAGACTTTACCAAGATCTACCAAAAGAGAAAAAGGTAAAATACGTTGAAAATCCCATTCCTCCTGAGTGTTTAAATCGCATATTTTGTAAGTCTAGTGAAAGAATGGAAGAGTTGCCTGATAATAGTGTGCATCTGATGGTTACTTCACCGCCTTATAATGTGGGTAAAGAATATGATGAAAATTTTACTTTGAAGGAATACAGAGCATTTTTAAAACGTGTATGGTATGAAGTATACCGCGTGCTGGTACCAGGAGGAAGGGTGTGTATAAATATCGCCAATTTAGGTAGGAAGCCCTATATTCCGCTTCATGCTTATATTATAGAAGATATGTTTGAGATAGGTTTTTTAATGCGAGGGGAAGTTATCTGGAATAAGGCAAGCAGTGCTAGTCCTTCTACTGCCTGGGGAAGTTGGC
>JAGHCL010000145.1 GCA_021160485.1 Candidatus Desulfofervidaceae bacterium | reverse complement strand
CTTTAGGGGTAATACCTAGAAACAAATTAATAATATTTCCAGTAGAAAATATAAGTGGAGTGAGTAATATACCCGAGAGAAAAATCATAAATTACTGGGCACATTTTTTCAAAAAGCAAAATTATCAAATCCTCTTCCCTAAGGACATAGAAGAGTTTTTATTTGCAAAACGAATCCGGAGGTTTCACTACCTTTCTACATCCCTTGCCCAGGAATTGAGGCAAAAGTTTGCAGCCGAAGCAGTAGTCTTAAGCTGGGTAGATTTATATAACCTATTGCCTCCAGAACTGGGTATTGGTATAAAAATTATAGATACGCAAACAGGTAATATTCTTTGGATTAATTACATTACTTTAAGAGGAGATGATTTTCGCTCTTGGTTTGGGCTAGGAGAGATTAAAGACATGGAAAAGTTAATGCGGGTAGCTGTTAAGCGGCTATTGCGCAAGTTTCCGGCCACACTAACAGCTCAAAAAAGAAAAATACCAATAGAAAAACTATCTACTCCCATTTTGGATATGTTCTCCTTAGTACCAAAAGAAGTCAGGGGAGGAGATACAGTAAACATCTCTCTCCGTCTTATTGCCTCTAAGGGAATGTGTAGAAGGGTAGCCGTCCTGATTGGAGGAAAAGAGATATTTTTAGAAAAGGCATCATCTGTATGGAAAGGAAGCACCAATGCACCTAAGGAAGAAGGATTTTATTTTACAAAACTTAAAATTTGGGATAAAAAAGGATTAATACATTTTATTAATACAGGAATGATCTTAACAGTAGATAATACTCCACCTAAATTGAAAGTCTCTTATGAAAATCCTGTTTTCTCTCCTAACAACGATGGTGTTAAAGAGAGCGTTATTTTCTTCCCATTTCTTTTAGAACCTGATAGGATTCAAAAATGGAATTTTTATATTTATGATGAGGATGGAAATATAGTACGTAATGTTGAAGGATCAGGAGATTTACCCAAAGGCTGGGCATGGCATGGTGAAAATGACCACTTTAATGGAGTTAGAGATGGAATTTATTTCTTCCAATGTGTTGCCCGGGACGTGGCTGGCAATCTAACCACAACCAACCCAATTAAAGTCGTTATTGATCGGAGTCCTCCTAAAATTAGTGTGTCTTTTGCCAGTGAACAAAATGGAATTATTTGCCGAATCCTATCTAGAGATGAAAGTGGAATTAACAACTGGTTTTTTAGTATATTGGATAAAGCAGACAATATCTATAAACTCTATGAGGGAGAAAATACTCCGCCGAGTGAGCTCAAGGTAGATTTGCCTGAGCATTCAAAAGACTTTCATTTCATGGCTGAAGTAGAAGATTTGGCTGGAAATATAACTAAAATAAAAGTTCCTTTAACAGGAGCAAAAAGTGTGGCTAAAGAAAAACCAAAGGAGAAAAAGAAAAAGGGCATTGAATGGAACTATGATTTTTAAACGATTGTTTATAGCTATCTGGTTACTGCTATGTATAGGAGATTTGGCTTGGGCTGATAGTTGTAAAGATTGCCATAGAAAAACCTGGAGTGAAGGTATTAAAAAATCTTATATTCATCCCCCGTTTTTAGAAGAAAAATGTAAAATCTGCCATATATATAAAAACATGGAGGATAAAGAAGACAGTAAGACTATAGTAAAAACAACTCCTATAGCTTATGAACATGAGATTACTATAGCTTTAAAAGAAGATACTAAATACCGGGCATTAATCAGGGTAAGAGATAAAAAGGGTAAAATAAAAGAGTTAACTCGCATATTGGATATCAACCAGCTCTCGATAGAACGAGATGAAACCCCGCCCCGGATTTTCAATGTGAGAGTGGAGCAAATTACACCGGGAGTCTTTTTTGAAGCAGTTATTGTTTGGGATACCGATGAACCATCTACCAGCCAGGTGGAATATGGGACGCCTCCTCATTACGGCTTCATTACTCCTTTAGACGAAAATTTAGTTACTCATCATGTGGTAAAAATTGCGAATCTGGGTAAAGGAGAAGTATATCATTTTAGGGTTCACTCGGCTGACCTTTACGGCAATGAAGCAGTCTCTGCCGATATGACATTTAAAGTGAAACCACAAACATCATCTAAAAAAACATTTCAAGCTCAAACCGTTTCTGATCTAGAAATTAGGGACTTGCATATCTTTAAAACTCCAGACAATAGAGTGGTTTTTTTCTGGCTTACAACCAAACCAGCTCAGGGGACGGTAGAAGTTAAGGAAATAACTCAAGCCTCTACTCAACTCAAAGGACATGACAATTTTGTTATAAAGGGTGAAAAAGAAGCAGGGTTTAAGGCATGTTATAAATGTCATTCTTCTGAGAAATTAGGAATTTCCCACCCAGTAGGAGTTCCTTTAACAAGCGATATGCACGCTCCTTCAGATTTACCTTTGCCAGACGGTATGGTCACCTGTAGTTCTTGTCATCAACCTCACGGCAGTGAATATCGCTATATCCTGCGTAAACCTATGGGAAGAGAGTTGTGTGTAAGCTGCCACGGAGAAAGGTATTGACAAAGCTAAGGGGTATGGTGTTAAGAGTAAGTCAAGAAAGTTAACCTCATTGGAGGAAGAGAAAATGGAAAAAAAAGTTAAAAGGAAAAAACTAAATTATGCAATTAAAACTAACATGCAGCTACGTTTATTTCTCAAGGTATTTTTTATTGTATTTGTCAGCACGGCTGCTTCGGTAGCCTTATTTTACTTTTATAGTCGTCAGGAAATAGGTCAAACTTACTACCAAGTTCACATCCGGGCAAAAACCTTCTTAGATTTTCTTTGGCCGATACTGGGTGGCGCCCTGGCTATTGGTCTCTTAGTAGGTGGAATTATTGCTCTCTTTTTCCCCCATACTATTGCTGGTCCTCTTTATCGGTTGGAAAAAGAGATTAAAAGAATCGGTGAAGGTGATCTAACTTCAAACTTTAAGATAAGAAAAGGAGATGATTTGCAGGAATTTGTAGATGAATTGAACAAAAGTATTCAACAATTGCATGATAAGGTCCAAAAAATTAGGAAACTTACCGAAAAATTAAAAGAAGAAAGTAAGAAAAACCCTGATTTAGCCATTAAGTCCCTCATCCTAGAGTTAGACAATCTGCTCTCTCAGTTTAGGCTATAAAAGATGCTTGTTAAAACAAAGTTCTTTTGGAGTAGATTGGCTATTTTATCTTTATTGGCACTGCTTTTGGATTTTACAAATATGGCATGCAAATCTGCACCTCTAGTTTATGTAAATAAACCAGCATTGCAAAAGATCCAAAAGGTAGCTGTTTTCCCTTTTGCAAATGCATCAAAAGAACCCCATGCAGGAGAAATTGTAACCCAAATCTTTTTTACTGAGTTAGTAAAAACCCATCAATTCCAAGTTGAAGAAATGGGAAATATTATGGACTTTTTTATTAAACAGCGAATTGAACAAAAAGATAAAATTGACAAAACAAGACTTACGTTATTGCGAAATCAATTTAAGGTAGATGCTGTTTTTTTAGGGACCGTAAGAGAGTTTGAAGAAAAGGGTACCATCCCTATAGTTGAGATAAGTCTAAGGCTGATTGAAACCCAAACAGACCAAGTTATCTGGCGAGGGAGCATAGAAAGGACAGGGGAAGACTATGTAACCATTATTAATATTGGGCGTATTCGGTCGTTAAATAAACTTACCCAATATGCTGTGCGAGAATTATTAAAAACTACCCAAAAATAAAGGAGATAACATGAAAAAGATAGTTTATTTGATCTTACTCAGCTTGCTCTTTTTCTGGCCCTATCAAAGCCTTGCTTATCTGGCCAAAGTTAATGGTGAAGAAGTGGGAATAAAAGATTTCAAGCAATATTTGGTAGAATTCCACCTTTACGAACAAATGCACCCTAAAGAAAAAAAAGGAAAAGCTGCTTTAACTACGGAAGCTTTAGAGCAAAAACTAAAAAAACTTATTGATGAATACTTGATGGCGCAGGAAGCCAAAAGGTTAGGATTAGACCAGGATTCTTCTTATTTAAAAAATATGAATGACGTTCGGAAAGAACTCGCTTTAAGTAAATTCTGGCAGGAAGAAGTTAAAAAAATGAACATTACAGACAAAGTCCTAAAAAACTATTATAACCGCAGGCTTACCAAAATACATGTCAGGCAAATATTTACAAAGGACAAAAAAAAGGCCCAAAAAGCGCTTAAGCGCTTAAAATCAGGCAAGTCCTTTTCTGAAGTAGCCAAAGTCTTTTCTGAAGACCCCTTTGCCCAAAGGGGTGGAGATATGGGTTTGGTAACTCGTGGCCGAATGGCAGATGCTTGGGAAAAAGTGGCTTTTTCTCTCAAACCCGGAGAGATAAGTGATATTGTAAAGACAGATGCAGGTTATCACATCATTAAAGTAGAAAAGATTATTTCGCCTAAACCTGAAATTTTTGAAAAAGATAAAACTTGGTTTAAAAAACAATATATCAAACAAAAACTGAAAGAAAGGAGAAAAGAACTAACCACTGCCCTACGAAAAAAGGCAAAAATAGAGATAAATCACAAGCTGTTTGAAAAGATAGATGTGAATGATAAAGAATCTACCGGAATTCTGGCTAAAGTCAATGGAGAAGAAATCAGAGTAGAAGCATTTCTACCTGCCTTGAAAAAGCGACTTTGGGGAGCTAAGGCAATGGCAAAACGATGGCACTTTAAAATAGACGAAAAAAAAATAAAAAAATCCGTGCTAGACCAAATGATTAATGACTCTCTCCTTGCTCAAGAAGCACTAAAAAAAGGTTATTTCCGTAAAGACAAGAACCTTCAGAATACACTTAAAAAATTCCAGCGTTATTTCCTAGCTACTCTTTTCAAGCAAAAAATTATTGCTCCACAAGTGAAGATAGAAGAAAAGGAATTGAAAGAATATTATCAACGGCATAAAGAAGAGTTCAGAGCCCCTACAAAATATAAATTAAGTCTCATTAAAGTCTCAACCAAAAAAGAAGCCGAAGAAATTCGGGAAGAACTGATAGCTGGAGCCGATTTCTCTCTCCTAGCTAGGAAGAAATCCAAGGGTAGCTCAGCCAAGAAGGGGGGACTTTTGGGCTGGATTTCAGAAGATAAGATGCCCTCTCAAGTAAAGGAAGCTGTCAGCAAGCTAAAACCTGGAGATATTTCACCGGTGATAAAGGATAATGGTAAGTATATTGTGTTAAAGTTAGAAGAAAAAAAACTAGGCGAGCAATTACCTTACGAAAAAGTAAAAATGGACATTGAGAAAAAACTTTGGTATAGAAAATTTAACAAAATGCTTAGTAAGTATTTAAAGGAGTTACGAAGAATATCCAAAATAGAAATTGACAAGGCTACGTTAAAGAAAGTAGAAGAAGAATTTAAAATTGGGAGTTGAAAGGTGAAGAGAGCATCTATCTTTTTTGTATGCTTGGTAATGTGTTTTATAAGTTGTGCCCAGCAAGCCCCTCAAAAGCCATTAACTGTGCAGAAAAAATGTGTTGAATGCCATCAAAAAGAATATGAAGATTTTAAAACCCTAACTTACCTCCATCCACCTGTGGTCGAAAAAAATTGTGAGGCCTGTCACCGTCAACATGGTTTAATTGGAGGAGTATATTTAAAAGAAACTATCCCCCAATTATGTTTTTCTTGCCATAAAGATATAAAAAATGCCAAAGGTGCCAAACAGCATCCACCTTTCAAAAAGGGCAATTGTTTGAAATGTCATAATCCTCACGGGAGTAAATCTAAATTCTATCTCTCAAAAGGTCCACGAGATACATGCTTATCTTGTCATGATAAGACTAAATTCAGCCAGGAAATAACCCATAAACCTACCCAGGACTGCCAAACCTGCCATTCACCCCACGTGGGGAATCTACCTTATCTGCTTAAAAAGGAAACTTCAAAGGTATGTCTGGATTGTCATAAAACAAATAAAGAGCATTTTATCAAAGTCCATTATGGCTATCCTGTCAAAGGGAAACATTGCTTGAATTGTCACACTCCCCATAGTGCCCCTGAAAAGGGACTTTTTAAGACCTACGCTCATTCTCCTATGCGTAAAAACTGTGAAAACTGCCATGTTGCTCCAAGTGCGAAAAATCCCTTTGCGCTTAAGACACAAGGTAATGAGCTTTGTTATAAATGTCATGATCCTAATAGTCCACCTTTCAATAACAAAAATGTTCATCCGCCTTTAAAGAACAAAGATTGTCTAACTTGCCATGCTCCTCATGCCAGTTATTATCAGGGCATAACTACCTTACCAGAAAAACAACTCTGTCTTTCATGCCATAATCAAATCAAAGAAAAGTTAAAGGCAAAACACCTCCATAAACCAGTAGCAGATGGGAAATGTGTTGTTTGTCACAATCCCCATACAGCGCCAGCAGAGAAGTTATTATCTAGAAAGACCAATTTTTGTTTTACCTGCCATAAAGACAAAAGTTTTATCCAGGCTTATAAACATGCACCAGCGGCTGAAGGTCAATGTCTCCTTTGCCACAATGCCCACGCTTCTTCCCAGAAATGGGTGTTGAATAAAAAGATGCCTGACTTATGTCTTTCCTGCCATAAAGAAACAAGGAGAGAATTTAAAAAAATTAGCATCCATACCCCTGCCCGGAAGGGAGAGTGTTACCTCTGCCACAATCCTCATTCTGCTTCTAATAAATTTCTGCTTTTTACAAGTAGGAGGCGCCTTTGCTTGGAGTGCCATCAAGATATGAGCCGTAACTGGACAGTTATTCATCCCCCCTTTAGAAACGGCAATTGTGAGAAATGTCATGAGCATCATGCCTCTGACAACAGTTCGCAGCTTATTCAAATCGGAGCAAATAATTGTTTCCGTTGCCATTCCAGTATAGAGAGAAAAGCAGAAATGGCCATACATGTGCACCAACCTTTGAAACAAGGTGAATGCATAGCTTGCCACAATCCTCACGGGAGTAGGATCAAAGGACAACTTTATCGTCCTTGGAAGGGTCTTTGTTTTTCCTGCCATATGGACTTGATTAAAAAAAGAGGCAAGGCCCCCCTATTTATTCATAAACCAATAGAAAAAGGACAATGTTTTTACTGCCATAAACCTCACTTCAGTCAGCAACCTTATCTTTTGCGGACAACAGGAGCAGCTTTATGTAAAGATTGCCATCATATAAATGATAAAACATTAAAAGGGAAACATCTCGGTCGGCCCTTACAAGGGGTTAATTGCACTAATTGCCATACCCCACACAGCGCAAGCACACAGGCCCTGTTTAAACACTTTCTCCATAAGCCCTTTGCCAAAGGGAACTGTCAGGAGTGCCATCATGAAGTTACCAAAGGGGAAACAAAATGAAAAAGTGGTATAGCTTGTTTATCATAGGGTTATTTCTTTTCGTCACGGTTGGGTATGCACAAGATAACTGTCTGCGCTGCCATCCTCAAATTAAACAGCGTTTAAAAACAGGAAGTGTTCATGCCGTTTTGAAGAAGAAAAATTGCACTGTCTGCCACAGCACTCATACCTCAGACCAACCACATCTTCTAAAAAAGTCTGTAAAGCAAACTTGTCTCTCCTGCCATAAAGAAAAACACAACCATTACGCTCATTTCCCTGTTTCAGAAGGAGAATGTGACAAGTGCCATGACCCTCATGCTTCTCCATATAAAGCACTTTTGAAAAGACCTTCCCAAAAGTTATGTTTTGAGTGTCATAAAAAAGAAAACATCCTAGCGGGCAAACATTTTCACAAACCAGTAGCCCAAAACTGCCTTGTCTGCCATAAGGCTCATGGAAGCAATTATAAAGGCTTACTAGTAGAAGATAAAAAGATACTTTGTTTTAAGTGTCACATAAAAAAGAATATCCTTGCTTCTCACCACACAGAAGACATGAATGGCCAAATGTGTTTCTCTTGTCACAATGTCCATGCTTCCCAAAAAGCACACCTACTGCGGAAATTCAGTCACAACCCCTATGGTGAAAAAAAGTGTAATATATGCCATGAAATGAAGGGAGACGAAGTAGGAAAAGTAAAAATAAACGATCGTTCCTTATGTTTGAGTTGCCATTCTCAGGTAGCCAAAGCAGATAGAACAATTTATAGTCATCTCCAACTTGGCTTAAATCCCAATGTATGCCTAGATTGCCACAGT
>JAGHCL010000141.1 GCA_021160485.1 Candidatus Desulfofervidaceae bacterium | reverse complement strand
ATTTTAGGAGTTTAACTATGCTAAAGTCTGATACAGCAATTTTCGCAGTCAGTTAAAAACAATTACTCCAAATAAAAAGAGCAGGCCTTTTAAAAGACCTGCTCTTTCTCAAATTCTAATCTAGTTATAAACCAACCCTATATTTCTATTCTGAAATACTCTCAGGCAGGATTGACTCTATCAAACCAGCACGCTGTGCCACTTTCAACCTGACCATCGCCCTCCTCAAAGCCGCTTCTGCTCGGGCTACATCAATCTTTTCTCTCTGTCTCAATCTCTTGATTGCCCTTTCTCTCGCTTCCATCGCTCGTTTTAAGTCTATCTCCCTTGCAAGCTCTGCGGCATCCGCTAGAATAGTCATTTTATTTTCAAAGACCTCAACCACTCCACCTATAATCGCCATATACTCTGTTTTACCATCTTTCTTATACCTGCCTTCCCCAATTTGAAGCAAACATAAAAGTGGTGCGTGGTTAGGCAGGACACCAAATTCGCCTTCTATCCCTGTTGCTACCACCATATCAACTTCTTCTCGCACCACCAAACGGTCCGGTGTAATCACTTCTAGAAGAATTTTACCTGCCATCGTCACTTCCTCTTTATTTTATATTAAGCTGCTGCCATTTTTTGGGCTTTCTCTACGGCTTGTTCAATACTTCCTACCATGTAGAAGGCCTGTTCTGGTAAGTCATCATGTTTACCTTCAAGAATCTCTTTAAATCCTTTAATGGTATCTTCCAATTTTACATACTCGCCTGGACGCCCAGTAAACTGCTCTGCCACGTGGAAAGGCTGTGAGAGAAATCTTTGCATCTTCCTGGCCCGGGCAACAGTCAACTTATCTTCCTCAGAAAGTTCTTCCATACCCAGAATAGCAATAATATCCTGCAGATCTTTGTATTTTTGTAAGGTCTTTTGAACTTCACGAGCAACATTATAGTGTTCTTCTCCCAAGAAGTGTGGATCCAGAATCTTAGAAGTAGAATCCAATGGATCCACAGCCGGATAAATACCTAACTCTGCAATCTGTCTGGAAAGAACCACTGTTCCGTCTAAATGGCCGAAGGTTGTTGCTGGCCCTGGGTCTGTCAAGTCATCAGCCGGCACATACACACACTGGACAGAAGTAATAGAACCTTTGTCTGTAGTTGTAATCCGCTCTTCCAATCTACCCAGGTCTTCAGCCAAGGTAGGCTGATAACCAACTGCCGAAGGCATACGGCCTAACAAAGCCGAAACCTCAGAGTTGGCTTGAACAAAACGGTAAATATTATCAATAAAAATCAGTACGTCCTGACCTTGGTCTCTAAAATATTCACATACTGTTAAAGCTGTATGGGCCACCCTTGCTCTAGCACCTGGCGGCTCCGTCATCTGACCATAAACCAAAGCTGCTTTATCAATAACCCCCGATTCTTTTACTTCCAAGTAAAGGTCATTCCCTTCTCTGGTCCTTTCTCCAACTCCAGCAAAAACAGAAAGACCGCCATGCTCTAAAGCAATATTATGCATCATTTCTAGCATAACTACTGTCTTCCCTACTCCAGCTCCACCAAACATGGCCATTTTACCACCACGGGGGAAGGGAACTAGCAAATCAACAACCTTAATACCTGTCTCCAATACCTGAACCGTAACTTCCTGTTCTACCAATTCAGGCGCTTCTTTGTGGATAGGATAATATTCCTTTGCCTGCACCGGTCCCAATCCATCCACAGGCCTACCTACCACATTAAGAACGCGACCTAAAACTTCCTTACCTACTGGAATCATAATTGGATTTCCTGTATCCTTAACAGGCATTCCTCGGACAAGGCCGTCAGTAATATCCATCGCAATACAACGAACAACATTATCACCTAAGTGTTGGACAACTTCTATAACCAAGTTATCTTCTGTATCATCAATGGCAGGATTACTCACTGTTAATGCTGTAAGCAAAGCAGGAACCTTACCCTCTTCAAATCTAACGTCAACTACTGGTCCGATAACTTGTACAATCTTACCAACATTCATATTTTTAACCCCCTCAAAAATTTATATTTCTTATCCTTTTAAGGCCTCGGCGCCACCTACAATATCCATTAATTCTTTTGTAATACTGGCCTGGCGGGCCTTGTTAAATATCAATGTCAATTGGGTAATCATTTCTTTACAGTTATTTGTCGCATTATCCATAGCTGTCATTCTAGCAGCATGCTCAGATACTTCATTTTCTAAAAGACGGCTATAAAGTTGAATATTAATACTTTTAGGCAAAATCTCCCTTAAAATTTCAGTTGCCTTGGGTTCATAGATATACTCTACCTTAGATGCCTCCTCTGAAACCCCTTGGGGCACAATCGGCAACAGCGGTTCAACTGTAGGAATCTGTCTAAGCACACTACCAAAATGGGCATAAAGCAATGCTACTTCATCTGCTTCACCCGTCAGAAAGGAAGTGACTAACTCTCTGGCCATCCGACTGACAAAGGCATAATCGAATTTACCCACAATGTCTTCATAAGTGTTTTTTACTAAATCAGCACGATATCTTTTGAAGTAACTGACGCCACGACGTCCCAAAACAGTCAAACTCACTTCCTGACCTTTCTCTTTAGCTTCAGCAATGAACTTCTCTGTTTTATTAATCAAGTTGGTATTAAAAGCCCCACAAAGGCCCCTATCTGCTGTCAAAACTACCAAATGTATTTTCTTAATTTCCTCTCTTTTCTGCAAAAGAGGAAAACTATCTCCACTTACTCCACCAACCATAGATAAATGGCTAATTAATTCTTTATACTTATCCGCATAAACTCTGAAACCTTCCATCCGCGCCTGAACGCTGCGCAACTTGGCAGCAGCCACCATATTCATGGCACGGGTAATTTGCTGGGTTTTCTTAACCGCAACTATCTTCCGCTTAATGTCTCTTAATCCTGGCATTTATCTTTAACCCTCCATTATGAGAGACCTTTCTTCATTTTAAACTCAGCGTTAAATTCCGTAATCGCTTTCTTCAACAGCTCTTCTGTCTCTTTATCAATCTCCTGCTTTTCTTTAATACTCTGATATATCTGAGGATATTTTGCTTCTACAAACTGGTAAAGTTCGGGTTCATATTCTTTCAAAACTTCTACCGGCAACTCATCAAGAAAACCGTTAACACCAGCAAAAATAATAGTTACCTGCTTCTCTACAGGCAGAGGCTGATACTGCGGTTGCTTCAAGATTTCTACTAATCTTGCACCTCTTTCTAATTGTTGTTGTGTTGCTTTATCTAATTCACTTCCAAATTGGGCAAAAGCAGCTAATTCTCTATATTGAGCCAGATCCAAACGCAAACTACCTGCTACTTGCTTCATGGCCTTAATCTGAGCCGCACCACCGACTCGAGATACGGAAAGACCAACGTTAATAGCAGGACGAATACCAGCAAAGAAAAGACCTGGTTCTAAATAAACCTGACCGTCAGTAATAGAAATAACATTTGTCGGGATATAAGCGGAAACGTCACCCTGTTGGGTTTCAATAATAGGTAGAGCTGTAAGAGAACCACCGCCTTTTTCCTCACTCAGTTTAGCCGCTCTTTCTAGCAGACGGGAGTGATTGTAGAAAATATCCCCAGGATAAGCCTCACGACCAGGAGGCCGTCTCAAAAGCAAAGATACCTGACGATAAGCCCAAGCCTGTTTGGTGAGGTCATCATAAATAATCAAGGCATGGCGTTTTGTATCACGGAAATATTCACCAATCGCGCATCCTGAATAAGGGGCAATATATTGTAATGTAGCAGGCTCACTAGCGGTAGCAGCTACTACCGTCGTATATTCCATAGCACCGTAACGCTGTAAAGTATCTACAATCATAGCCACCGTAGATCTCTTCTGACCTACGGCAACATATATACAATAAACATCAGTGTCTTTCTGAGCCAAAATGGCATCAATACCAATAGCCGTTTTTCCAATTTGACGGTCACCAATAATTAACTCACGTTGTCCCCTGCCTACAGGCGTCATGGCATCAATTGCCTTGAGTCCTGTATAACAGGGCTCACATACTGGCTGTCTTTCAATAATTCCTGGAGCCTTCATTTCAATCCGACGAAATTCCTTCGCTTCAATAGGCCCCTTACCATCTAAAGGTCTTCCTACAGGATCAATTACACGGCCTAAAACCGCATCACCTACAGGTATCTGAGCAATACGGCCTGTTCGTTTAACAATGTCTCCTTCTTTAATGTGGGTATCTTCACCCATAATAGCCACACCAACATTATCTTCTTCCAGGTTCAGAGCCAGACCATAGATATCGCCCGGAAACTCAATCAGCTCCATCGTCATGCACTTTTCCAAGCCGTAAACACGAGCAATACCGTCACCAACAGAAAGCACCACCCCAGTTTCATTAACATCAATTTCCTTTTCAAACCCCTTAATTTGTTGCTTGATAATTTGGCTAATTTCTTCCGCTCTGATCTGCATTTTTATACCTCACCTCTTTTTAAATTTTCTTTTAAAATATTTAATTGCGTTCTTACACTTCCATCATAAATTACATCTCCTATCTTTGTAATAAGCCCCCCAACCAAACTAGGATCTTCTTTAACCTCTAACACAACTTCCTTCTTCCCTGTTGTTGCCTTCAATCTCTCCTTGATTTTTTCAAGGTCTTCTTTTGCCAAAGGCACAGCTGAAATCACTTCAGACCTACATATACCTTTATATTCATCTAATAATGTGTTGTAAAAATCACAAATATCTTTTAAATACAAAAGTCTTTTTTTATCAAAAAGCAGGTTAACAAATCTCTTAATCACATCCGAAAGATTTAACTTTTCTAGAAGGTTTTCTAGAACCTGTTGACGCAAGGTCTTCTCAAATAATGGTGTAGTAAGGTAAAGTTTTATTTCTTTATCACCTTCTAAAAAGTCTGCAAAAGACTGCAATTCCTGGCCATATTGTTCTACCTGATCATCTTCTACGCCCACCTTAAAGAGGGCTGTTGCATACCGACGAGCCACACCTTTTCCTATCAATTCATTCCCTCCATTTAGGTAAGTTTAGCTAAATATTCTTCTATAAGTTTCTTCTGATCTTCAGGTTTGAAGTTTTGTTTGATAATCTCTTCGGCAAGCTGAGCCGCCATCTCTGCCACCTCTACTCTTAGCTCGTTCTTAGCCTTTTTCACTTCCTGTTCAGCTGCACGTTTTGCCCCTTCTTTGATCTGCTCTGCTGTCTTTTGGGCCATTTCAATAATCTTTTGCTTCTCTGCCTCTCCTAAAGCAATAAATTCTTGAATTATTTTTTCCTTCTCTTTATCCAGCTGGGCCAATTTTGCTTCATATTCTAAGTATACCTGATGGGCCTTTTGTTTTTCTCTCTCAAGTTCCTCCAATTTGGTTCTTACAGCTTCCTCCCTATGCTTCAAAACATTACCTAAAGGCTTAGATGCAGCTTTATATATGATAATTGCAAAAAGGGCAAAGTTTATAGTCCGCCAAAGTAAATCAAACCACTCATCTCTCCCATAGTGATGCTCCCCATGCCCGTGTTCAGCATGTCCTTCACCAGCAGCTTCGTGCACTCCCACCTCTCCATGACCATGTTCCACCGCCAACGCAGTTCCCACTACAAAACCAGCTATTCCCAAAACGACCAATCCAAGAACGAGCAGGAATTTGGCTGTTCTTTTATTCATTGCTAATTGGCCTCCCCAAAATTTTCTCCGCAATCTCTACCGAAAATGCCTTTGCTTGCTCTTTCAATTTCTCCCGTGCCGCCTCAATATCTTTGGCTATCTCGGCTTTAACTTTGGCTAGTTGTTCTTCCACTTCCTTATATACTTGCTCTAAAAGCTGTTTTTCTTCTCCTTGCCCCTCCTGTCTCAAAGCCTCCCGTTTTTCCAAACCCATCTTTTTAGCTTCTTCTATTGCTTCTTGAAAAGACCTTAACTTTTCCTCGGCTTCGGTCTTCAGCCGGCTAATTTCATCTTCATCCTGTTTAAATCTTTCTGCCCTTTTCTTAATAGCCTCCCGAATAGGCCGATAAAGAAGAGCATTCATAATAAAAATCAAAAGGACAAAATTAACTACTTGGAAGAGCAAACCTTTATCAATGGCTATACTTATCACGCTCCCACCCCTCAGCTTAAATTTAACCGATGTCCTTTTACAACATTTTTAAATATTTGTCAAAGGTTTTTTTAAATTTT
>JAGHCL010000022.1 GCA_021160485.1 Candidatus Desulfofervidaceae bacterium | reverse complement strand
GCACGTTACAAAACAAAAGCCATGCAACATAAATAAGGAGTCAAAAATGGCAAAGATTTATAAGGTTGTTCTTAAAGCCCTTTCACCCATTGCGGTAACAAAGAGGCAATACAATATTCTTTTTTTAACAGAATATTTTATCCCTGGGTGGACGGTATGGGGAGCATTGGTAAAACTTTATGGAGTTGAAAAGAAAAATGGTGATTATAAAAAGGCACAGCAAGAATGGGAACATGTATGTCTGACTAATTTTTATGTAATGAAAAATAACAAAGTTTATTTGCCTAAAGTAAAAGATAATATCAAATGGGGACATTTATCTACTGATAAGTTTGCTCAAAAATTCATTGCCTCAGAAATCAAAGTCTCTATTGACCCTTTAACCAACACTAGTGCTGAAGGTATGCTCTGTGAAAGAGAGTTTATTAAGCCGGTAGAATTTATTGGTGGAATAAAAATAAATGATGTTGTAAGCGAAGTTATAGATTTTCTAAACAGCTCTAAAGAAAAAATCTGTTTTATCGGAGCAGATAAGAATACAGGCTTTGGCAGCGTGCGAATAAAAGAAATAGAAGAGATTACCGATAAAAAAGAGCCACAATGGATTCTTAAAACGTTGAATATAGAAGTAAAAGAAAATTACGAACAGCCATGGCTTATCCCACTAGAGATGAGTATAGCTGAAGATAAAAAGCAAGCATTTCTCACTTTCCCTTTCGTCTTACGACTCTGGAATGAAAAAAAGGGCAGTGGAGAAGAAATAAAATATCTGGGTTTTGTGCAGTTTCCAAGTTTTAATAAGGAAACTACCTAGAAATGAAGCAGGACGATTTACGCTCTGCTGAGCACCAATCAATGCTACAGGTTTTAGCTCAGCTAAGAGACAACCTTTTAAGAATTAAAAAATCACCCCCTATTTTCGGTTAGCATGAAAAAGACCATTTACATTTTTTCAGACGGAGAGTTAAAGCGCAAGCAAAATACTATCTTCTTTGAAAGTGAAAAAGGACGCAAATATGTGCCGGTGGAAAATACAGGAGAAATTTTGATTTTTGGTGAAGTGAGTATTAACAAACGCATTCTTGAATTTCTCTCCCAACAGGAGATTATTCTCCATTTTTTCAATCATTACGGCTATTATATTGGTAGCTTTTATCCTAGGGAGCACCTTAATTCAGGGTATATGGTTTTAAAACAGGCCGAACACTATCTAGATGACGAAAAACGCTTGCTTCTGGCTCGGCTTTTTGTCTGGGGTGCGCTGGAAAACATAAAAAAGGTGCTTGCTTACTATATCAACCGAGGCACGGAATTAGAAGAAATCAGAGAGAAAGTAGAAAACTTGCAAAATGGAATTGGTGATGCGCAGACAATAGAAGAGACCATGGCTATTGAAGGCAATGCCCGTGATTACTATTACCGCTCCTTTGATAAAATTCTAGCCAATACTGACTTTATCTTTGAAGAAAGAACCCGCCGCCCGCCACGTAATCGCCTAAATGCCTTAATTAGCTTTGGCAACAGTTTGCTTTATGTAGTAACCTTAAGTGAAATCTACAAAACCCATCTTGACCCACGCATTGGTTACCTGCATACCACAAACTTTAGGCGCTTTAGTTTAAATCTGGATGTAGCGGAAGTCTTTAAGCCCATCATTGTGGATAGATTAATTTTTACCCTCATTAATAAAGGTATGATTAAAAAGTCTCACTTTGAAAAACGCTTAAATGGTATTGTGCTTAATGAAAAAGGCCGTATGCGCTTTGTAGAAGAAATGGACAAACGGTTAAAGGCCACCATTCAGCACAAAAAACTAAGGCGTAATGTTTCTTATCGGCGCTTAATTCGGCTGGAGCTTTACAAACTGGAGAAACACTTTATGGATGAGGCTTGTTATCAACCCTTTGTGGCGAGGTGGTAATTTTAGTGATTGGTAACTAGTAATTAGGGAAAAAGAGGTGAGCTTAAAGGCCAAAATTTAAGGAGTATTACAGGATGTTTATCATTATGGTTTATGATGTAGAGGTAAAACGGGTAAACAAAGTCTTAAAAACGGCGCGCAAATACCTCTACTGGGTGCAAAACTCGGTGCTTGAAGGAGACATCAGCCCGGCCAAGCTTGAAAAACTCAAAACAGAGCTAAAACACATCATTAATGAAGAAAAAGATTCGGTTATCTTCTATACCTTCCGCAGCACCCGTTACAGCAATCGGGAAATCATGGGCATTCAAAAAGGCGGGGAAGAAAACATTTTGTAATGAGGCGATAAATACAGTGAATATCACTCAGGAATGAACAAAAGGCTTTGTTTGAAAAGATTGAGGCAGGACAGATCATTTATACAACTCCTTTTCATCCTCCAAGGCATTGCCACCCAAATTTAATAACCTGCATATTTTAACAGTCTTTCTCCTTTCATTTCCTGCTCGTATATTACTTCTATGCCTAACTTTTTAAGTATTCTATTCTTATAGCATCAGCAGTAGTGAAATCAAGAAGAGAAAAAATTATCCCTTTTTCCTCAAAACCTGATAAAGAACATCCATATCTAATCAAGATTGAGAATTTTAAATTTTTGCCCCTTATATAGGACAATTTTGCATTAATTTTGGGTTTATTTGTAAAAATAAATTTATACCCAACAAAAATCTTTATAAGCACAGTGAGAACAATACCTAGTTCTTTGTGGTAAGGGTGGTTTTTCTTGTTTTATAATTTCTTTTATTGCAGTAAAGGCATGTTCTAATTTAACTTTTATGACATCTGTCAACTCTACCTTGATGCGTTTTTTCTCTTTTGGAATTAAAAGCTCGCCTGTGGCTGCAATGCCATATTTTCTCAGGCAATAAAGATAATAGGCCAGTTGCATCTTGGCCGGTTCTTCAAAACGAGAGGACTTTTTGATTTCACCCACAATAAACTCACCATTTGCCCTTTTTATCAAATCAATCTTGATGTGTCCAAGTTCTATTTCCTTTTTCTCCCTGGCATAGCTTTCTTTTTGAATGAGACGGCCAATTTCTAAAAACGGATCTTCTTGATTAGGATGTAACTCATGTGCCATGAGCCAGACTTCTCTTTTGCAGACATAGTAATACCAGATTAGGGTGCCAGTGATATGCTGCATTGATTGTTTATACCGTCAGGGTGAAAATATTGCAACTGGCCTTTATTGTCTGGAAAAAACTCTTGACTTTGGATAAATAAAGTTATATTTTTCCTTTAATTTTAAAAATTTATACAAAAAATATCATAAAAGGATTAAAGATTGAAGAAAGGATGGATATGGCTATGTTCTGGTTTGCTGGGATTGTCTTT
>JAGHCL010000043.1 GCA_021160485.1 Candidatus Desulfofervidaceae bacterium | reverse complement strand
ATACCAAACTGATGCCCCTGCGGTTAGAAGGAAAGGTTAAAGAAATCCTATGTATTGCTAGAGAAGTAACTCAAGAAAAACTCTTGCAAGAGCAATTGAGTAACACTGAAAAACTGGTCTCTCTAGGAACACTGGCCGCAGGTGTAGCTCACGAAATCAATAACCCTCTGGGAATTATCATTGGCTTTGGAGAACTTTTACTTGAGAATACCCCAAAAGAATCCCAGGCTTACCAGGATATAAAATTAATTCTTAAACACGCCCTCCATTGTAAAAGCATTGTAGAGAATTTACTTAACTTTGCCCGGCCAAGTAAGGGAATACACGAAGCAACAGAGGTTAACGAAGCGATTAAAGAAATTATCAACATTGTCAAACATACCTTAGAGACAAATAATATCCAACTGAAAACAATGCTTGCGAAAAACCTACCGCAGGTAAACGTGGATAAAGAGGAACTTCAACAAGTTTTTTTAAACCTGGTTATTAACGCTATAGATGCTATGCCTGAAGGAGGAGAATTATTTATTTCTACTGCATTGGATGAAGATCAAAGTGTAAAAGTTATCTTCCAAGATACAGGTTGCGGTATTAAAAAGAAACA
The DNA here is from genome assembly GCA_021160485.1 of Candidatus Desulfofervidaceae bacterium. Lineage (GTDB taxonomy): Bacteria > Desulfobacterota > Desulfofervidia > Desulfofervidales > Desulfofervidaceae > JAJSZL01. Next base: position 2,758 of record JAGHCL010000043.1, on the reverse strand, counting down.
TCTGGACAAGATTTTTGACCCTTTTTTTACCACTAAACCTGAAGGAAAAGGCACAGGATTAGGCTTATCTGTCAGTTACAGTATTATTAGTAAGTATAACGGCCGGATTCGCTGTGAAAGCGAAGAAGGAAAAGGTGCTACTTTTATTATAAACTTACTACCTGCAGGAGGTCATTATGACAGGGAAAATCTTGGCCGTAGATGACGAAGTAGATATGTTAAGGCTGCTGGAAAGAATTATTAAAAGCAAAACAGACTATGATATTATTACTACGCCCCATCCAGAAAAAGTAGCTAAGCTTATTAAAAAAGAATATTTTGATTTAATTCTAGTTGATTTAAGAATGCCTGATATTAGTGGCATGGAATTATTAAAACAAATCAAAGCCATTGAGCCAGATACTGCTGTTGTTATCATTACCGCTTATGGAACTGTTGAATCGGCGGTAGAAGCTATGAAAATCGGTGCTTTTGACTTTATTACTAAGCCATTTCGGCAGGAGCAGATTTTACTCACTATTAACCGGGCCATGGAGGTCCAGGCCCTAAAACGGGAAAACAGACAATTAAAAAATGAACTAAACAGGCAAAAGGATGCTGATTTTATTATTGGCAAGAGTCCTGCCATGCAGTCAGTTTATAAATATCTCCTACAAGTTGCACCCTCGCTGGCCCCTGTGGTTATTACTGGAGAAACCGGCACAGGGAAAGAACTAGTAGCTAGGTTAATCCATAAATATAGTAAAAGAAAAGGACCTTTTGTAGCTATAAATTGTAGTGCCTTCCCAGAAACATTGATAGAAAGCGAACTATTTGGCCATGTAAAAGGAGCCTTTTCTGGAGCCATTAGAGATAAAAGAGGTCTGGTGGAAGAAGCCGATAATGGAACTTTATTTTTAGATGAAGTAGGCGATTTAAGTATGTTAATGCAGACTAAATTTTTGCGATTTCTTCAAGAGGGTGAATTTCGTCCTGTGGGAAGTACAAAAGCAAAAAGGGCTGATGTACGTATCATTGCGGCGACCAATAAAGATCTAGAAGAGCTTATTAAGCAAGATAAATTCAGGGAAGATCTATATTATCGCCTTAATGTGATTAAAATTCATGTTCCTCCCTTGAGAGGGAGAAAAGAAGACATCCCTCTCCTCGCATATTACTTCTTAAAAAAATATGCCGAATTAAACAACAAAACCATAAAAGGATTCTCTGAAAGAGCAATGAGTGAATTACTAAGTAGGAGTTGGCCAGGTAATATTAGACAACTGGAAAATGTTATTGAACGGGCGGTTATCGTTTCTCAGAAAGATCTGATTGACCTTTCAGATATAAACCCATTTTCTACCTTAAAATCTACTTCCCCTGCTCAGGAAGATATTTTTGCTTTACCCTTTAAAAAGGCTAGGCATAGAGCATTAATGGATTTTTACCAACGTTATTTAACCAATGTTTTAATCCAGTGCAAGGGAAATGTGTCTCGAGCGGCTGAGGTATGCGGTTTAAAAAGACAATATTTCCATCGGTTAATGAAAATGACTAATATAAAAGCAGATATATTCAGGAGAAATTGATTTGTTAATTGTTACAAATGCCCTGAAAAATAGGCAATATGAACCTTACTTTAGTTAGCAATGTCTTGAAAATAAATAATATAGTTTGTGTTTTTGTAAATGTGTGTGTATAGAAACTACCACCTATCTGCCGAATTTCCTGAGTAAAGAGGAAGGTTTTTTTAATCTTGTATACTGAGACATACAAGAGCAATAGAGCTGTTAAGAGCTGGTCAATTGTTCAGGATCTGTTAGGGCATTCGGCTTTGACCACTACTGCTATATATCTTAGAATCAGCGCCCAGGAAGCTAAAGGGATTTTAAGGAAGAAGGGATTGTGCTTAGGAAATTCATTGACAGCAATTATTTGGCTGTGATATTTAGGTGGGAAAAACATAGAAAAACATAGGTGGAAATGAAAATTTCACATGGGGCACGTCATCCATAAACTTTTTCACTCCCGCTTCATACGCTGGTGGCTCACGTTTTCAGGGTTGTATGCGATGTTTGGCGTGTGTCCTTTCTGTGGGCGGACTGGCTGTCCCATCGGCGCAGGAAGCATGGGCCTTGTTGGCGGTTTCTTTGCTTTGTGCATGAAAGGTATAGAGAAGGGAAAGGAAACTGTGAAGCAGGTGAGAAGAAAGGTATTTGTTAGGAATAACTAGGAGGTAAAGCAAATATCGTGGGAATGTCTCCTATATGTAACACGACAAACGACTGTCCTCCTCCCCTTAAAGGCAGGACATGTTATACCAGCAGGAATAAAACTTTCTACCTTTTAGGTTTTACCTCAAACCTTTGTTTTAATTTCTCCAGAGCTTTGGGACCAATACCCTTTACCTCCAAAAGCTCATCCATATTTTTAATACCATTTTTCTTCTTAATAAAATCTACAATGGCTTTTGCTTTGACTTCACCAATGCCCTTTACAGTAACAAGTTCACTTACCGTAGCCTTGTTGATATCCAGTTTCTGATTTTCCTGAGCATATACCAGAGAGACACTTAAAAAAGAAACAACCAACAATGCAACCAACACTCGTAAACAAACCAACCTTTTCATCTTTTGCCTCCTCAATGCCTGATTCTTAGCAAGATGATATACTATTTCTATCAGAAACACAATCCCCAGATCCGTGATTGCCCTACAAGAAACCCCGCAAGTGTGCTATAATAAAGCGATTTTGAAAAATTGCCTTTCACCTAAAAGGT
>JAGHCL010000204.1 GCA_021160485.1 Candidatus Desulfofervidaceae bacterium | reverse complement strand
TATCTGCACAGGGATAAAAAGAGTTCCTTCCTTTCGCTTAATCAAAAACAGAATTGTATCTCCAGGTTTAGCTTTCTGAATATACTTGTAGTAATCTTTCAGATTATTTACGGGGTGCCTGTTGATTTCTATAATTACGTCACCTCTCTTTAAATCTGCCTCGGCAGCTGGACTTCCAGGTCTTATTCTGGTGATAATCACGCCCTTATCTATACCTAACCTTGCTGCCAATCGGGGTGTAATATCAGCCACGCTTATACCCAGTCCTCTTTGGCTAGGGGTTACCCTTTCTGCTATGTTTTTTTCTTCTTTGAGTTCACCGATGGTAGTGGTTAGAGTAATGGTGCGTCCATTCCGCCAAACTTTGATTGTAGCCTTTTCTCCTACAGGGGTAGTGGCTACCAACCGAGGCAAATCGTTCATTTCTTTAATGGGATGCCCGTTGTATTCAAGAATGACATCACCTCTTTTAATTCCTGCTTTATCCGCTGGGCTGTTAGGCGTGACATCAGCTACTAAGGCACCTCCTACTTCTTTTAGTCCCAAGGCTTTAGCAAGCTGGGGAGTAACTTCTTGAATCAAAACTCCCAGCCAACCTCGGATGACCCGATGATGTTTTTTTAATTGTTCAACGATTACTTTGGCTATATTAATAGGAATGGCGAAACCGATACCTTGAGCTTGGGCAACAATAGCTGTGTTAATGCCTACAACTTCTCCTCTGAGATTGATTAAAGGCCCGCCACTGTTTCCAGGATTGATGGCAGCATCTGTTTGAAGAAAATTGTCATAAGGACCAGCTCCAATAATGCGTTCCTTAGCGCTAATAATGCCTATAGTTACGGTATGTCCAAGACCAAAAGGATTACCGATAGCAATTACCCAATCTCCTACCTGGAGGGTATCAGAATTCCCTAGAGGCAGAGTAGGGAGGGAGTGATGAGGGTCGATTTTTAAGAGGGCCACATCTGTTTTTGGATCCCTACCAACGACCTTTGCCTTGTATTCTTTATGGTTAAGCAATCTAACTGTAATTTCAGTGGCCTTTTCTACAACATGATTGTTGGTTAAAATATAACCATCTTTGTCAATGATAAAACCAGAACCTAAGCTCTTTTGTTTCAATTCGTGCTGAGGTATTTCTCCAAAAAATCTATCAAAGAAATCTTTAAAAGGGTCATTTTCTTCAAATGGACCAAAAAAATACCTGAATACAGGTCCCTGGCTTTTAATAATTCTCACGGTGCTAATATTCACTACTGCTGGTTGAGCCTTTTTGACAATAGGTGCAAGAGAAGGAAGAGCAGATGGTGTTTTTAATGTTTCTGAAGAAACTGCTGGAAGATTATTAGTGAATTGCATACCTGTAAGCCAGACGACTCCAATAGTGAAACAGCAAAATCCAACTAATATAACTGACCATAAGGGGAAACGATATTTCGACATTATTGCCTCCTTTTACGTTTGAATGCTTAAAAAGCCATTTTTATCCCTTTGCTTTCACATACTTAACCCGCAAGTCAAAAAGGACGTTAGTGAGTAAAGACTCTTCTTCACTATCAAGGTTACCCGTCGTTTTTTCTTTAAGCATTTCCAGAATATCTATCGTTTGTTTAGCAAGTTGGAGGTTCTTTTGATATTTGCCTGTGCTAGGTTCAGGAATTTCACCAAGATGGACAAGGGCAGAAGAGCTCAGAGAGATAATAAAGGTGGAGAAATTTATTGGAGGTAAAGGAACAGAATCTGTTTGTGCTTTCTTCGCTTTTTTCTCGGTTTGCTCGGAAACAGAATCTTTTCTAAAAGCTTTTCTTTTATCTTCTACTTTATATCCCTTTTTTTCCTCCTCCATCCTATCCTCCTAAAGTTCTAAGGATACAGCCGACATAACATGAGGCAATTCCTTAATTTCTTCCAAAACTGGTTTAGGAACAGGGATATTAGTAGAAAGTAAAATTAAGGTTTGACCTGTAATTTCGTCTTGTCCAACATGCATCCTGCCAATGTTAATTTGGTGTTTACCTAGAATAGAACCAATGTTACCAATAACACCAGGTCTATCTACGTTTTGGATAAGGAGCATATGACCTGCTGGGATAGCTTCTAAAGCAAAACCATCTAGGCGAACAATTCTGGGTTCTTTTTTACCAAAAAGCGTGCCCGTAATAGACTTTTCTTCTCCTTTTTCTGTTCTCACTTTTAAAATAATAACGTTGGTAAAATCCGTCGGGATTTCCCGTTTTGATTCTTTTACCTGAATGCCCCTTTCGGTCGCAATGAAGCCAGCGTTAACAAAATTTACTTGGTCTCCCATAATAGGGGTAAGCAGACCTTTAAGGGCAGAGATTTTAATGGGTTGAGTGTCTGTTTTAGTCACATCACCAATGTATTCTATTTCTACTTCTTTTATCGGATCTTTTACTACCTGGGCATGAAAAGCTCCCATCTTCTCTGCCAGAGTGAGATATGGCCCTAAAACAGAGAGTAGTTCCTGACTGATAGAAGGCACATTTACAGCATTCCGGACGATACCATTAATGAGATAGTCAATAATCTGTTCAGCGATAGCCACAGCTACATTTGTCTGCGCTTCCTTAGTAGAAGCTCCAAGGTGAGGCGTGCAAACGACCTTTTCTAGTTGCAAAAGGGGATTATCTTTAGGAGGTTCCTTTTCAAATACATCCAGGGCTGCCCCGGCTACCTTTCCCCTTTGTATCGCCTCATATAAATCTGCTTCATTTACTATACCTCCCCGAGCACAATTGATAATCATCACTCCATCTTTCATCTGGGCAAGTGCTTTTTTGTCTATTAAATATTTGGTTTCTGGAGTAAGAGGGGTATGGATAGTGATAAAATCTGCCCTTTTGTAAAGCTCTTCCAAGGGCACAATTTCCACACCCAACTTTTCTGCCATTTCTGGCCTAATAAAGGGGTCATAGGCAATTACTTCCATCTTTAGTCCCTTGGCCCTATCAGCTACAATACTGCCAATCCGGCCTAAACCAATAATCCCCAAAGTTTTCCGATAAAGCTCATGTCCCTGAAATTTCTTTTTCTCCCATTTTCCCGCTTTTAAAGAAGCAGTTGCCTGTGGAATATTCCTGGCTAGAGCCATTAGCATGGCAATAGTATGTTCTGCCGTGGTAACCACATTACCTTCCGGGGCATTCATCACAACAATACCCTTTTGGGTTGCTGTTTTTATATCTACATTATCTAAACCAATACCCGCCCGTCCTATTACCTTTAGATCCTTAGCCGCTTCAATTACATCCGCCGTTACTTTAGTTGCACTCCGAATAATCAAAGCATGGGCGTCTTTTACCTTTTGTTTTAACTCTTCTGGAGATAATCCGGTGGCAATTTCCACATCAAATTGAGAGACCTTTTCTAATAACTCAATTCCTTTAGGAGAAATATTATCACTGATAAGAATCTTAAAACGCCGTGTCACTTTATCCTCCTTTATATCTACTCTGGCTGAGTGATGTAAATTCTACCCCTTCTTGTTTTTAAATGCAACTTAAATGGCTAAGTAGGACTTCCTGAGCTGCCTTTACACCTAGCCCAGGTGTCAACTTATATCCAAGTTTGATTAACGTCCGTTCTAAAGCGGCAATGACCATAATTATTTCATGTTCATCTACATACCCCATATGTGAAATACGGAAGATTTTTCCCTTTAGTTGTGCTTGCCCACCGGCAATAGTAATACCATAGTCTTCCCGCAAAATTTTGACAATATCCTGGGCATCAATACCATCTGGAGCTTCTACCGCTGTCAGGATTTCTGAAGGGTTTTCTTTAGTAAAAAGCTTAAGTCCCATAGCCTGAACTGCTGTTTTGACAGCTTGCGAAAGACATCTGTGATGAGCAATAATTTTCTCTAAACCTGTTTGTTTAATGCGTTTGAGTGTTTCCCTTAATCCGATGATTAGAGATACAGCAGCTGTATAGGCCGTTTGATTTTTGGCTAATGCCTTTCTTTCTTTAGCAAAATTAAAATAATATTTGGGCAATTTTGAATTTTCATTAAACCGCCAAGCCTTTTCACTTAGACATACAAAAGCCAGTCCAGGGGGTAACATTAAGGCCTTTTGTGATCCAGCAACAACGACATCTAGGTGCCATGCATCTGTTTTTACTTCCATTGCTCCTAGAGCAGAGATGGCATCTACAATAAGGATGGTGTTTTCTCTATCTTTGACTACATCTCCAATTTCTTTTAAGGGAAACTTTACTCCGGTAGATGTTTCATGTGCTTGAATTAATACCGCTTTTATTTCTGGATTTCTATCCAACGCAGCAGCAATTTGTTCAGGCTTAACGCACCTGCCCCATTCGATATCAATATTAATTGTTTCTACGCCATAGGCTTCACAAATTTCAGCCCAGCGTTCACCGAATTTTCCTGCCCTTACCACCAAGGCTTTATCTTCAGGTGAAAGGGTATTTGTAACTGCTCCCTCCATGCCTCCAGTACCTGTAGAAGCCAGGATAAGGACATCGTTTTGAGTTTGAAACACATACTTTAAGTCTTCTTTTGCTTCTGCCAAAATAGGTTTGAATTGGGGAGAACGGTGGTGAATGATAGGCTGAGCCATGGCCAGTAAGGCCTCCGAAGGGACAGGAGTAGGACCGGGTGCTAATAGATAATATTTGTTCATAAACCTCTCCTTTTACAGGGATTTAAAAAACGAAAGTAACATTTAACATTGCCTTTTGGGAATGTCAAGAAAGGGGTAACTTTAACCCTCATGGACTTTTCTGAAGAAGGACAAAATAAGTAAACAAAACTCCCCCTTTGCCTGGCTGAACTTAAGCTTCCAGACAATTAGTTTAAGGTGTAAAAAGGCCAGGATTTTTTAAATTCCTGGCCTGGGATAGCTTTGTCTTAATCCTTTTTGAGTACTTCTAAAGGTATTTCAAAACTAGACTTAAAACGCACGGCCCTGTGGGGCGAAGTTTTTACTATTTTCTTCGTTTTTGGATGCTGCATTTGACGTGATGGTTTTACCTTTGATGTAAACACTCCAAATCCCCTTAATTCTATCCTGTTAGCCTTGATTCCTTCTTTTAAAGCACCAAAGAAGGTATCCACAAACAATCCCATGTCTTTTTTAGAAAACTGGGGAAACTTTTTGATTAACTCTGCCACTAAGTCTTTCTTTAACATGACCTTCACCCTTTAATAATCAAATTTTATTTGTTGAATATGTTTATCCAGTGCTTCAAACATATTATCCATTAACAACTTTGTCCAAGAGATTTTCTCCTTAGGATAATACAGTTTTGGTTCTCCTTTAATACCACCTAACTTTGCTGCCAGTTTAACCGCATCTTCAAAATTTCCCAATTCATCCACAAGCCCCAACTTTTTTGCTTCTTTTCCCGTAAAGATAGAGCCATCAGCAATAGCTTCTATCTTTTCTACGGGCATATTTCTACCTTTAGCAATGGCTTCTACAAACTGATGATGCACATCTTTGACTACCTTTTCTAACAAAGCCCTTTCTTCTGGGGACATTTGTCTCAGGGGAGAACCAATATCTTTATAAGGCACGCTTTTGATCACAGCAGGCTCTATGCCTAATTTTTCCAGAAGCTTTTTTATATTGGCAAATTCTATTTTTACCCCAATGCTTCCTGTTAAGGTGCCAGGCACCGCCACAATCTTTGTGGCAGCAGCAGCAATATAATAGCCACCAGAAGCAGCAATGGTTCCCAGCGAAGCTACAACAGGCTTTTTTTGTCTTAACTTCATGACCTGGAGATATACCTCTTGGGATGGTCCTACTGCTCCACCAGGAGAGTTAATTCTTAGAATTACAGCTTTAATATGCTTGTTTTTCTCAAATTTAACTAACTTTTCTAAAATATCCTGGGCATTTTTAATGACACCTTTCACTTCAATTACACCAATCCTCTCGCCTTTAATTGCTCTTTCTTCACCTAAACGCTTGGCAAATCCAAATCCCAAAAGAAATACAAAGGAGAAAATGGTTAGTTTAAATAAAAATCTCAATACTGGATGTTTTTTCTCCATTGTTTTTCCCTTAAGATTTATACAGCAGGAGTATTAT
>JAGHCL010000076.1 GCA_021160485.1 Candidatus Desulfofervidaceae bacterium | reverse complement strand
GAGTATGCCATATACATGAGCACTGCCCATTGATTTTTGCCTCACCCATTCCAAATCAGCGTATAACTGATTAGTGGCGTCAGTCAAATCATAATTTGCCTTAAACCGGCGAAGATTTACATATCCCAAACAAAGCAAGACCACAATAATAGCTATTACAACCATCAATTCTAATAAAGTAACGCCCTTTTGGTCTGTAAACTCCTTCAATCGCCAGTCCATCGTCTATGTTTACCTGATACTTTCTTCTATTTTCATTTTCGGCGTCTATCGTGAAAAAATCGTGAAAATTTTTTACTTATAGGAAAAGATTTTGATTTGTAATTTTTACTTAAGATTTGGAAAGGCATAATGAAAGTTGTAAAGCCTGTGAGGATAAAGCTTAAACGCCTCGCAGAAGTCTCATCAAATAGTAGGGTTTGGATATTTCTCCCTCTACAATAAAATATCCATTTTCTCTCTTAAAAGTCAGTTTTATCTTGTTTTTTATAGCCAATTTTTGAACCAGACTAAGGCCAACTCCACTGCCTTTGGGCACTTTAGGGTCAACATCATTCCTAACCACAAAAAAGATGGTTTTATTTCGGATAAACAAGTTTATAAAAATTGCCTTTCGGGCGTATTTAAAGGCATTTTCTATAAGCAGATAAAAAACAGTTTCTATTTCTGTCTTTGCGGCATAAATTTCAGCAGGCACTAGAGAAAGTTGCAATGATTTTTCTTGTGATTCTTCTTTAAAGACTGTTAAAATATCTTCAATCAGAGCCTTTAAGTTTATTTTTTCCTTTTTCCGAAGGTAACCCTTAAAATTTTTTATGACTTGTAAAATATACCTAAAATCTTTCTCAATAGTGCTATATCCTCGTTCTAGTCTTTTTACCGCCTCCAGACTATGTTTCTCTTTTAAAATTTCTAAATTTAACTGCTGAGCGGCAAGGAAATTACCCAGCTTGTGAGAAATGGCTAGAAGAAGTAATTCCAAAAAATCTCTATTTTCCTCTCTTTCTTTAAGATGTATCCATAAAAGTTTATAAAAAAGAAAGGTTAACGCAAGAACCAAAACTACTTCCCATAAAAACAACAAAAATGCAAATTCTTTAATTCCCTGGTAAACAGGTCTCCAATTTACATATACTGACTTCCCATTTATAGTTTGAGGATATGGAACCCAATTGGGGTTTAAAATAGGTTCGGAACTGATTTTTATATATTCAGGTAATAAATGCCTCTTATCACATTGCTTAAGTTTTATCTCTGTCTCTAAGTGCTGAGTAAAGATTTCGGTTAAAGAATACCGGTAAACACTAATGCTGATTATATTAATGGCCGAAAGCCCTACAAAAAGCACGAGGGCAAAACAGCCCAGCATTTTATGTTCAAATCTTATTTTAATCGGTATCCCCTGCCCTTATAGGTTTCTATTTGAAGTTCTGGTAAAGATTTTCGGAGGTCTTTGATATATGTCCGAATAATCTCATCCCCCACTGGGGTATTAGCCCAAACATAATTTAAAATGCGTTCTTTAGGTATAATTTGCCCCCTGTGTTTAAGTAAAAAAGACAAAAGCTCCCAGGCCTTGCGGGAAAGTTTTATTTCTTCTTCACCCCGATAGACGGTTTCTGCCTCCAAGTTTATCTTAACCTTACCAATAACAATAATTTTGTTCCGCTGCTGCCGTCGGGTGAGGGCTTGTAATCTTAGAAGTAACTCCTTAGGAGCAAACGGTTTAGTTAAATAATCATCTGCTCCTCTTTCAAAACAAACTTCTTTATCTCTCAATGCCTTTTTAGCTGTAAGCACTAAAACTGGTGTATTTATACCCCTTCCTCTCAAATTTTTTAAAATATCCTCCCCTCTCTGGTATTTGAGAATTAAATCTAGGACAATGACATCAAAACTCTCAGTAAGAAAGACGTCTTCTACCTCTCGGTCATCACTCAACCACTTGACAGTAATATCGTTTAACTCCAGATATTCTTTTAGACTTTCACCTAAGGTAAGGTCATCTTCAACAAGGAGGACTTTCATTTATTTAAAGACGTGTTTTAAATATCTTAATAATAGATTTGAACCGTTCCTCTATTTCTAATCATACCTATCCACAAGTGGTCAAATAGGTATGACATAGAGGATCACACCTGCGGAAATCAGCAGGTGGCCTACTCTGGGGTGGGGTGCAAACGGCAAAGTATTCCAGTGGTGGCTGAATACCCTGCCTCCCCCATTCTTCGGCTACAGCCTGAGCCACCACTGGCTGAAATCTATATCTCAAACTTGCCCTGAGTGCTATATTTGTAGCACCAACCACATCTGCTTGGTTTTTAAATCCACAGTCCTTGCATTTGAAATAATCTCCATTCCTGTTTTCTCTGGACTTAAATCCGCATACAGGACAGGTCTGAGAGGTCCCCGCAGGGTTAACCCTGACCACCTGAAAACCTTCCAGGTGAGCCAAGGTTTCTAACCTACGGGCTAAGTATCCATAAGGCAAATTCTTATAATCTCTTCTAAATTTTTTGCTTCTACCCTTCTTTCCTTTAAAATTCAGTTTTTCAAGGGCAAAATGGCACCGATAAGTGTTTACAAGGGTTTTTGCAAGCCTGTTAAATGCCTGTTTTAATGGGTTATTTCCATTTTTATATTCTCTCCACTTAGTTCTCTTTCTTAAGGCAACCCACTCTTTGTCAAACCAGATGTTTCCAGCGCTATCTACTGCTCCGTTAGTATAATCAATATCTATCCCAACAACAGGAACATTTTGTTTAGTCTTAACTTTTTTAGGCTGGAGATAAACTATTGCATACCAGTTATTGTTAACCTTCTTAAACTTAACTGTTTTTTGAAGCCTGGCCCCTTTGTTTAGCCAGTAGTTTAACCTTCTATGCTTTTTAAAGGGAATGGCTATTCTTCCCCCTCTCTTTCCTGAATAAGATTTAATCCAAAAGTCAAACTCTTTGGTTGTGAAATTTTCAAAAGTAAATAAAGTCTCATCAAGTTCAAATTCATCTTTTCTAAAAACTGGTTTATCTTTTTGTCCTCTTTTTTTGTTTCTAATAGATTTGACTGTTTGCCAAGCCTTAACTGATGCAAGATTTTCAAGCTTTGACCCTGAACCACGAAACTCCTTAGGTGGCTTGTTAAGCTTTAATTCCCAATCTGGAGCTTTCCAGTAAAAATTAATATAGTAGTTGACCTTTTTCTGCCAAAACCTAGCTAAAGTTTCAAGAACTCCTATTTTACCTTTGTTGGCATATACTTTTAGCTTATAACTAAGTTTCACTCTTTAGCTCCTTACCATATAAATATGGATAAACAGGTTTAATTAAAAAGTCAAGAAACTGTATCATTGCCCACTTTCCTTTGTTTATACACCTCAAACAAAAAGCCGTAAAAAGGAGAAAAATTCTCCACCATAGGGTCAGATACACGATAAACGCCGTCTTCTATCATGATCTCAAGTCGGTCTTGAGAGATAAAAAATGACGTCTGGCTGAGAGGCAAT
>JAGHCL010000144.1 GCA_021160485.1 Candidatus Desulfofervidaceae bacterium | reverse complement strand
GAAGTGGGAGATGTGAAAAGACATATCTATTGACAAAAATAAAAACTATACGTTATAGTTATTGAAACAATTAGTCTTTGTTTTTTATATTAAGATATGGAATTTTTAAAACTTCTAAAAACAAATCAAACCGTTTGGACACTTAGAGAAATAGCGCTTATTTTGCGCATACCTCCTGAGAGGGTGAGGGCCAAAGTTTTCAGGTGGTGCCAGAAAGGGTTGCTTAGGAGAATACGTAAAGGAATTTATGTAAGAACGGACACAGATTACAATCGGTTTGAAGTAGCCGTAAGGGTATTTACCCCTTCATACATCAGCTTTGACACAGCTCTTTTTCTCCACAATCTAATAGACCAGGGCACATGGAATGTGGTAACGGTCGCCTCATATCTGACAAGGGAGATAACAATTGATGGGTGGGTTTTAAGGGCTTTTACTCTTAAAAAAGACATCCTTTATTCTTTTGAGGGAATACTTTCATCCGATAGACATGGGTTTGGAGATTTTACCCTGGCATCTCCTGAAAGAGCTTTGTTGGATACACTTTATATTTTTGGAGATTGTGATTTGAGATATACAAAAAGGCTTTCTTTTAAAAAAATTCTAAAACTTTTGACAGTTTACTTTAAAAGTGAACAAATCCGTAGAAAGTATCTGAAAAGAGTTGAAGAGATTTTAGGTGGAGTGAAAAAGTGAGAGTAAGGACCATTTTTGATATAGAAAAGCACAGAAAGACTTTAATTTGGCTATTAGTTTCCTTTTTTAAGGAACCGTATCTAGCTCAGATTTTAGGCTTTAAAGGGGGAACTGCTTTACATTTTTTCTTTGGGTTGCCAAGATTTTCGGTGGATCTTGACTTCAACTGTATTACCGAAAGGGTTGAGTTAGGAAAAGTGCTGAAAAAAATATTAAACATGGCAAAAAAAGGTAATTTAAAAGTTAAAGATTATGCTTTAAAGAAAAATACCATTTTAGCGGTTTTTTCTTACGCTGATTTTCACAGAAATATTAAAATAGAAATTTCCACCAGACAGTGGCCTGATAGATATTTTCAAAAACAGCTTTGGGGAATTCCTTTTACCCTTATGGTTCCTGAGTGTATGTTTGCTCATAAGCTTGTAGCATTTGTAGAAAGAAAAAAAATAGTTCCTTTAGCCAGAGATGCCTTTGATTTGTGGTTTATGTTTAAAAATAAATGGGAAATTGATGAAGAAATCGTCAGATTGAGAACAGGAAAGTCGTTGCCGAAACACTTAGAAGAGGTTCTACAAATTGTTAAAGGCTTAAACAGCAGAAATCTTATTCAGGGGCTGGGAGAGTTACTTCCTCCAGAACAGAAAAAGTTTGTAGAAAAACACCTAAAAGAAGAGCTTGAAACGGAAATAGAAGCGTGGTTAATAGCCAATAGCCTTGGCCGAAAAATGTCTTTATAAATTATAACTCAACTTTGACAGTTCTTTTCTGACCCTCTTAGAATATCATTTTTACATGGTGCTACATTAGGAGGGTGCGGTGTTTTAGACTAGAAAATTGCCATTTTTTAAGGAAGTTACGATTTTGAGGTGTCAAAGTCGAGTTATAATAGCTAAACTTAGCAAGAACTAAACGAAAGGAGGCTACCCATGAAAAGAATAAAAGCCAAGTCAAAAAATGCGCAGGGAGTTAGAAGAGTTACTGAGAAGTGAGAAGTATGTCCTGCCCCTTACCTTCCTGTTCACCGTTCACTGTTCACTGCTTACCCTTTAGCGTTTACTACTGAAATGATTATTTTATAAACCTTCCTGTTAAGAATTGTGATCATTATAAATAATTTCTATTTGACTTATTTGTTATTTCAATGTATTAATTTTTTAACAAAAAGGGGGCAATGGCGCTGGTGCTCCCCGCGGGCCGCAAACCCGTTGGCTGGCCCTAAAAAGGCCAGAGGAGGTTCAATTCCCCTTGCCCCCTCCAATTTTTGAGTTTTAAAATTTATTGAGTTTGTTAGGTAAGGATATGATTGAATATACAATCGCTACCGCTGGACATGTAGATCATGGTAAGTCCAGTCTGGTTAAAACCCTTACAGGTGTTGATCCAGACACCTTAAAGGAAGAAAAAGAGAGGGGATTAACAATAGAACCAACGGTTGTTCCTTTTAAAATTTCCTCTGACATCCAGGTTGCCTTTGTTGATTTACCAGGTCATGAAGACTTTATCAAAAACATGGTCAGAGGGGCAAGCTGCGTAGACGCAGCCATCTTGGTAGTAGCAGCAGACGACGGCGTTATGCCCCAAACAAGAGAGCATCTTCAAATTTTGAAATTTCTTGATGTGCGTTATGGCTTTGTGGTTTTGTCTAAAGTTGACTTAGTAGATGAAGAAACTCGCTTTTTGGCGATAGAAGAGATTAAAGAGTTGATAAAAGATAGCTTTTTAGCAGATAATCCTATCATTCCCTTTTCTGCTTGGACAAAACAGGGTGAAAAAGAAATTATCGCCTATCTGCAATCCTTATGCGAAAAAATTCCACCTCGGTCAGACACTGTTTTTTTCCGGCTTCCTATTGATCGGGTATTACAAATTCCAGGACAAGGCACAGTCGTAACAGGTACGGTCTTAAGTGGAAGTTGCCGGGTAGGACAGGTATTGAGTATTTATCCAGAAGGAAAGCTAGTAAAAATAAAGGGGCTTCAGGTACATCGGCGAAATGTAACAGAGGCAAGGACAGGACAAAGAGTAGGCATTAATCTAGCAGGACATAATTTAAAGGTAGAAAAAGGGATGATTTTGGCCGAGAACGGTTTGCTTGAAACTAGTCACTTTGTCAATGCCCTTTTTGTGTACACACCTCATGATGACCAGGTTTTTGAGAACCATACCGTTGTGCGTTTATACCTTGGCACTATGGAAACCACAGCCAAAGTTGTGCTTATGGAAAGGGATAAACTTTTGCCAGGAGAAAAAGGGTTTGTTCAATTTAGATGTAAGGCTGCGGTTTCTGCCTTACCAGGAGATAGGTTTGTTGTGCGAAGCTTAAGCCCTGCCCATACCATTGGAGGAGGTATGGTTGTAGAGGTAACAAGACGCAAGTTTCGGCAAAAAATGCGTTTTTTGATCCCTCGTTATCACAGATTTTGTCAAGGAGTAGATGTGGATTTTATAGAGGCACTTATTAAAGAGTATTTTGTGACCCCAGTTACGCCCATAAACTTATTTAAACAAACAGGCACAGAAAGAATCTACTCTTTTCTTGATCCTCTTTTAAAAAAAGGAAAAATTATTCAAATTGGTGATGGATTTTACCACATTGACAATTTTAGAGAAGTAAAGGAAAAGATTTTATCCAGCCTTAAAAATTATCATCAGCAATTTCATTACAAAATTGGCCCGGCTAAAGAAGAGTTAAAACAATCTGTGAGGGAGATTGATAAAAGGGTATTTGAGGAAGCAATTGTTTCCCTTCTTAAAGAAGGAAAAATTAGTAGAACGAAGGGACGTTATCATATCAAAGGTTTCTTGCCATTTCTTAAGGGAGAGGAAGAAAGGCTTTGTCAAAAGATTGAGGAATATGCCCTTAACGGTGACTTAAGGGGTTTTACCTTTGTTTTTCTTCAAAGGGCATTTCCGTATGCGGAAGAAAAAAGGGTAAAAAAGGCTTTAACCTTTTTAATAGATAAAAAGGCCATTGTTCAACTTAACAACGGGCGTTTTTTACATCAAAAATTACTAAAAAAGGCATGGGAACAAGTAAAAACATTTCTTTTAACCCATGAAAAAATGGATTTAAATCAAGCTAAAAACTTGCTGAATTTATCTCGCCAGTATACCATAGCCATTTTGGATTATCTTGATACCATTCGTTTAACCTTACGGGTGCAAATAGACGGGGCAGACTATAGAATATTGGCCGAGCAAGTGAAGCTACAATATAAGAACAAAGGCGTTAAAGTATAGTTATTAGTTTTTTCAAAACTTCTAGTGTTCTCTCAACTCTTCCTCCATAAACTAGTTTACCCAAAATCCGCGATTGATTTTTGAATAAGGGTATGTCCTGCCCCCGTGAGTGTGTTTTCACCTTTTAGGTGAAAGGCAATTTTTCAAAATTGCTTTATTATAGCACACTTGCGGGGTTTCTTGTAGGGCAATCACGGATCTGGGGATTGAATCCAAACAAACTCCGAATAATGCCGAGGGCAAATAATTACTGATAAAAACATTTGACTTTAAAATCTCTTTATGGCACAAGGAAGTTATAAGTAAAAAGTGAGGATTTTAAAATGGCCATAGTTGAAGTTAGCGTAATTCCATTGGGCACAAAGAGTACAGGCGTAAGTAACTATGTAGCAGCTGCTCTGAGGGTATTGCAAAAAAGTGGACTTAAGTATCAGCTCACTCCTATGGGTACAATTATAGAAGGTGAGTTAGATATCGTTATGCCTGTTGTTCGTCAGATGCACGAAGCCTGTTTTAAAGAAGGCACAGCCCGCGTAGTAACAACAATAAAAATAGATGATAGACGGGATAAGCCTCTCACTATGGAAACCAAGGTTCAATCTGTGCATAAAAAAATGGAAGGTTAAGAACAGGACAACATTCTAGTTAGTAGTTACTTGGTTTTTCCCATGTGAAATGTAATGTCCTGCCCCCCTTTTCCTGCAGAATTGAAGGAAAAAGTAATCACTTTAAAATTGCCCATTTGTTTTGAACTGAAATGAAATCAGGCAACTTTCACAATACTTGCGTTGGTTCTTTAGGACCACCCACTAATAAAAAATTTTAAAAATCAAAACTTTACTATATTCTTAACCTCATTAAAGAGCCAAATAGCCTTAAATCAAATTTCTTTTAAAATAACGGTTTCAAGAGGAAGGCGATTTGAAGATTGATTGTGATGTTTGGGATAACCTAAGGCCACAACAGCCATAAGCTCAAGCTTTTCCGGCAATTCCAGGATTTGTCTAACTTTATCAGCGTTTTTAAGGATTTCACCCAGCCAGACACCTCCTAATCCGAGGGCATGAATGGCCAAAAGCATGTTTTGAATACATGCACCCATTGCTTGATGGTCTTTAACCTCATGATACATGGCCTCTTTATCCACAAAAACGGCAATGATTACCGGCGCTCGCTCAATGATATGGCTATATTTGGTCTGAGCCGCAATTTCTGACTTCACTTTCTTGTCCCAAACAATAGCAAACCGCCAAGGTTGGTTATTTAAACCTGAAGGTGCCCAAGTGCCAGCCTTGATAATCTCCAATACTGTTTCTCTGGAAACAGGTTGATCAGTATAATCCCTGACACTTCTTCGGGTATAAATGGATTTCAATATTGAATTATTTTCAGACATCATCTTCCTCCCAAAAACTAAAACAACCTTCCGTGCTGCTTTATGTCTCTACCAAGGTGTTTATAGGCAAGAGGAGTAGCCATCCTGCCCCGAGGAGTACGTTGAAGATAACCATTTTGCACCAGATAAGGTTCATATACCTCTTTAATTGTCTCTTTTTCCTCACCGATGGCCGCAGCTAATGTGTCTAATCCCACCGGTCCTCCATCAAATTTTTCAATAATGGTAAGCAGGAGTTTTCTGTCTAAACTATCTAACCCGGCTTTATCTATCTCTAACATTGTCAGGGCTTCATCAGCAATCTGTTGAGATATCACTCCTCTTGCCTTAATTTGAGCAAAATCTCTTACCCGTTTTAAAAGACGCAGGGCAATCCTGGGGGTGCCCCGGGAACGTCTGGCAATTTCTGTTGCCCCTTCTGGTTCAATAGCTATCTTTAATTTTCTAGCTGCGTGCAAAATAATTTTGCTTAATGCCTCCGGAGAATAAAAATCAATGTGAAGTAAAACACCAAATCTGTCCCGCAGGGGCGAAGTAAGCAAGCCTGTACGTGTAGTTGCCCCGACCAGGGTAAACCTAGGCAGGTCTATTTTTACTATTCGGGCATTAGGTCCCTGACCAATCACTAAATCTAACTTGAAGTCTTCCATGGCCGGGTAAAGGATTTCCTCTACCACTGGATGCAACCGGTGAATCTCATCTATAAAAAGTACATCCCCTGTATTTAAATTGGTCAGAATGGCCGCCAAGTCACCAGGTCTTTCTAACACAGGGCCTGAAGTGGCCTTGAGATTAACATTGAGCTCTTTAGAAATCAAATAGGCCAGCGTGGTCTTACCCAAACCAGGTAAGCCGTGCAGAAGTACATGATCCAGTGCTTCTCCCCTTATTTTGGCTGCATCAATAAAAATCTTCAGCTTTTTTTTCAGTTCTTCCTGTCCAAAGAACTCATCTAATGACTGCGGACGTAAACCAGCCTCTTCAGCAAGTTCTGCTTCTAAACTAAGAGGATCTATAAGGCGTTCTCCTTTCATAATCGTCTCAGGGTTTCCTTAATTAAATCTTCTAACCTTGGAGGAGTATTAAACCGTTTTATAGCCTTTTGCACTGCCTTTAAGGCCTCCTTTTTTTGATAACCAAGGTTAATCAGTACTGAAACGACATCTTTCATTAAACCATCTTCCTGAGTTTTTGGGGCCAAAGGCACCTCTTTTTTAGCAGGCATCACCCATTTATCTCTCATTTCCAGCAGAATTCTCTCAGCCGTTTTTCTGCCAATACCTGGAATGGCTTTAAGTTTACTGATATCACCTTTAGTGACAACTTCATCAAATCCTTCTGGTGAAATACGCGAAAGTATATTTAGGGCCAGTTTGGGGCCAATGCCAGAAATTTCTATCAACCTCGCAAAAAGCATTTTTTCATCTGGATTTAAAAAGCCAAATAACTTTAAGGTATTTTCTTTAAGGTAGGTATATATATGCAGCGAGACCGTTTCTCCAGGTTCTGGTAAGTCAGAAAATGTATTTAGAGGTAATTCTACTTGATACCCTACCCCACCCGTAGAAATGATAATATATTCCGGGGACTTAAATAATAATGTTCCTTTTAAATGACCAATCATAGGCGTAAACGTTGCAAATGGCATAAAGCTGCTGCCAGGGCATCGGCTGCGTGCTGGCCAGGCATATCCGGCAAACTTAGTAGTTTTTGCACCATTGCCCTTACCTGTCCTTTATCGGCACGTCCGTATCCCACTACTGCTTGTTTAATCTCTAGCGGAGAGTAAGCAAACACAGGTAAGCTCAATTTCTGGGCTAATAAAACAGTCACTCCCTTTACCTGGCCCAGGACAAAGGCCGTCTTCACGTTGCTTCCAACATAAGGGTCTTCTATGACCACTTCATGTGGAGTATAGGCCTTAAATATCTCCTCCATGCTATCGTAAAGCATATATAACCGCTTAGCCAGACTATCTTTCCTAGGTAATTTAATTTCTCCCCAGTTTATGCAAGAAAAATTATGACCATTCTTCTCAACTATTCCATAACCACTACAGATAGAACCCAAATCTATTCCCACCACTCGCATTAAGCCGCTTCGGCCTCCATAATTTCTTCTGGGATATCAAAGTTCGTCCAAACCTTTTGCACATCATCGTGATCTTCCAGCGCTTCCATAAACTTTAGAATCCGCTCGGCCTGATCTTTATCAGTAATCTTAATTGTATTTTGACAAATCATGGTAATCTCTGCCCGGTTATATTTTACCCCTGCTTTATCAAAAGCCTCTTTTACGGTTTCAAAATGTTCTGGTTGGGTAATTATCTCAAACTCATCACCTTCTTCTTTCACATCCTCTGCTCCAGCTTCTAAGGCAATTTCCATCACCTTATCCTCATCCACCTCGTTCTTGGCCAAGGCAATTATTCCCTTTTTTTCAAACATCCAGGATACACAACCGGTCTCACCCAGGTTACCTCCAAACTTATTAAAGAGATACCGTATCTCTCCCACAGTGCGGTTACGATTGTCTGTCAGGGCAGAAATAAGGACAGCGATACCTCCTGGACCATAACCTTCATAAGAAACTTCCTCATAATAGGTGCCTTCCAGTTCTCCCGTGCCTTTTTTAATGGCCCGCTCAATATTTTCTTTAGGCATATTTTCAGCCTTGGCTGCTTCAATGGCTGCCCGCAGTCTAGGATTACCACTAGGGTCACCGCCGCCAAGCCGCGCCGCTGTGATTATTTCTTTAATGAGTTTGGTAAAAATCTTTCCTCTCTTTGCGTCTGTCGCTGCCTTCTTTCTCTTAATCTGTGCCCATTTAGAGTGTCCAGCCATAAAACCCTCCTATCATTTCCTATTCAAACCCACGATAAAAACTTCCCGGCTTTCACGCCGTGAACCTTCAGGTTTAAACACTTTGACAAAAGAAAAATATCTTTTACATTTTAACAAAAAATCTTTCATCTCTCCACCTTCTAATACCTTGCACACAAAATGCCCTTTCGCTCTAAGCAGCTTTAACGCAATGTCTAAAGCCCGCTCTGCCAGCTTAAAAGAACGATAGGCATCTACGTCCTTTATCCCAGTTGTTAAAGGCGCCATATCACTCACTACCACATCAAAAAAGGGCGAAAGGGTCTTTGCTTCTTCGCAATCCCACTTTAACACATCTCTTTGCCAAAAGTGAACATAAGGCGGAGTTTGTGACCATTTAATCGGGTTGATATCAATACCCAATACTTTCCCCTGTGAACCTATCATTTTGGCGATATACTGAAGCCATGAACCCGGAGATGCCCCTAGGTCCAAAACTTTATCTCCTTTTTTGAAAATGCGATATCGTTTGTTAATTTCTTGCAGCTTATAAACCGAACGGGCCAGATAACCTTCTTTTTTTGCCTTTTTAAAAAAGGCGTCTTTGACTTTATACATACCGGGGCTTTTTTATCACATATTACCATATTTGACAAACAAGGGAGGTATTAATACATGAGCGTGTAGACGTGTAGATGAATAGACGCGTTGATGAGTAAATTCAGGCATCTACGCTTTTGGGTGCTCATTGCTCGGAAGAACCAAATAACTTCTCCATCGCTTTCCAGTCAAATTGTTTGGCTAGCTTTAAGGCTTCCTTCCAATCCATATTTTCAAAGCTCAAATTAAATATGGCACTGACAGTATTATCTACACCTTTTTTAAAACACACTACTATACTTCCACTTTTATCCTGTTTGTGATACACAATGCCGACATCATAGCCATCTATATTTGTCACTTTTACAAATTCTTCATCATTCTCCACTTGTATTTTATAGGCAAAAGGAGCCCAATATCCCACGGCCTGCATGCCGCAAACAATCGTGGCTTCTAAATGTTGTTCTCCTTTAGTGTAAGACCGGTTGGCTGAAGCCATTTCGCCCATGGGCACGCCCGTCATATTCATCCCATGGCACTGTTCTGCCTGCCAATTCGTTAAATCTTTTAACTGCCCACATAGAGTTTTATAGGAAGGCAATTGGTATGCATAAGCAGAAAAAAAGCATAAAAGCATACTGCCAATCATGGCTATTAAACTAATACCTCTTCTCATTTTTTCCCCTCCTTATAGAGTTCAATTTCTCCATAAGTTTCCAGACCGTCTTTTTCTAAAACGGAAATTACACCATGTCCTCCACAAATTAAACATCTCTTGTCTTGTAGAGCCATTTTTTTGTCAACCTCTTTGGCAATCTGGAGTAAAG
>JAGHCL010000098.1 GCA_021160485.1 Candidatus Desulfofervidaceae bacterium | reverse complement strand
TCCCAAGAGGAACTGGCAACACTAGTAAAGGACTTAAATAACGATGAAGATGTAGATGCTATGTTGGTTCAACTGCCCCTCCCCCGACAGATTGCCGAAGATGTAATCATTGATACGATCGCCCCTGAAAAGGACGCCGATGGATTTCATCCATATAACCTGGGGAGGCTATTAGTGGGAAACCCTATTTTTATGCCCTGCACTCCAGCAGGCATTTTGGAACTTTTGCAACAAGCTGAGATAGACACCACAGGGAAAGAAGTAGTTATCATTGGCAGAAGCAATATTGTAGGAAAACCTTTGGCTGCATTACTTATGCAGAAAAAAACAGGCAATGCAACGGTTACAGTTTGCCATACAGCTACAAAAGATGTAACCTTCCACGCCCGGCGGGCCGATATTCTTATTGTCGCCGCTGGCCAACCCAAAATGATCAAGGCAGATATGGTAAAAGAAGGAGCAGTAGTGATAGACGTTGGTATTCACCGCACAGAAAAAGGGCTTTGCGGAGATGTAGACTTTGCAGAGGTAGAACCTAAGGTGGCTGCTATTACCCCCGTGCCTGGCGGTGTAGGCCCGATGACAGTAGCCATGCTTCTTAAAAATACAGTTTTGGCATACAAAAAAAGAAACTTAGCGGATACTCCCCAGAATTAAAATAAGTGCCAATTTGCTTTATGTTCTAGCCCTCTGCGAGCAGAGTGTTTTTTTAATTTAAAACAAGTTTGGATAAAAAAATGCGTTTTTTAATGTCTCAACTTTAGTAGAAAATCAAAAGGGATAATTATACCACTTGTAAAATTAATAACAGCTAGTTTTATCACTACTTTGGGAATAGAACTTTAATTTGAAGGAAGCTTCAGTTCAACTTACCCTTGAAAATGAAATCTGATTCTCTTAGAATACTGATTATGTTAATAAAATTTATTAATGAATTAGGCAATATTACGCTATTTTCCCTCCGAACATTAATAAGCATTTTCACTCCTCCTTTTAGAGCACGCTTGATTTTTCAGGAAATGGAGTTTGCCGGCATAAAGTCCTTTGTGGTTGTGTGTATAGCTGGTGCTTTTGCTGGAATGGTAGTTGCTTTAGGTAGTTATGTGGGTTTTGTAAAACTAGGGGCAGAAGAGTGGTTGGGTTCAACAGTAGCCCTGGCCGTCGTGACCCAACTGGCACCAGTATTGACAGGTTTTATGGTTGCGGCCAAGGTCGGAGCGGCTTATGCAGCCGAACTGGGCACCATGCGGGTGACAGAACAGATAGATGCCCTGGAGGTTATGGCCATTGATCCCATCCATTATCTCGTAGTCCCACGTTTCATTGCCTGTATCGTCATGTTACCCGTGTTGACGGTTTTCTGCGACGCCGCTGGTGTCTTAATGGGGTATGTAGCCTCAACCAAGATATTGGGAGTTAACCCTGGAAGTTATATAGAAAATACTATACAGGTAGTAGAGTTTTCCGATATTTTACGAGGTATCCTAAGAGCGGCAACTTTTGGTTTTCTTATTCCTGTTGTCGCCTGTTATAAAGGATTTTATGCGAGAGGAGGCGCCAAAGGAGTAGGCAATGCCGTGACCGAAACCGTTGTTATCTCTCTTATTAGTATTTTGATAGACAATTATGTGTTCACAACCATATTTAATTATCTAATTTTTTGGAGTTAATTTTTTAGTTGGCTTAGGGGAGGATAAAATGAAAACAGCAGGTATTGCCTTTAAGGTAGGCATTTTTGTTTTTCTCGGATTGGTCGCCTTGGGATATCTGACAGTGCAAATTACTAAATATAAAAAACTGCTTTTTATGAAAGGCTATGAAGTTTCAGCTATTTTTGATGATGTAGCCGGATTAAAATCAAATAATGCTGTGCTCATCGCCGGGGTGGAAGTGGGAAGGGTAAAAAAGATTATCTTAGATAAAGGGCAAAAGGCCCGGGTGGTTATGCTGATTAAACCTCAGGTAAAAATTACTAAAGATGCCCAAGCAACCATTTGTGGTTATGGTGTAGTAGGAACAAAATATGTAGATATCATACAGGGAAATGCCAAGGAGTTTATTGAACCCCACGGTTTCATTGCCAATACTTCTTCTGTTACCAATGTGGACCAAACTTTAGCCAAACTTCATCCAATTTTAGACAAAATAAACGTCACTTTTGACAAAATAAATGATTATCTTATTTCCGAGCGGAATACCTTAAAGAAAATTACAGAAAACTTAAAAGTAACCTCACGGAATATTGCTTCTATTTCAGGGAAGGTAGATAAAGGTGAAGGCACTATAGCCAGGTTGATTAACGATGACGAACTTTATCGGCGGTTAGACACCCTTGCTACCCGTCTGGATAGAGTAGTAGCAAAAGTAGAAGCAGGAGAAGGCACTTTAGGAAAACTGCTTACAGATGAGAACTTTTATGAAGAGGTTAAAACTACCATAAGTGACATAAACACCATTTTGGCTGATATAAAAGCCGGAAAAGGTACTTTGGGGAAACTGTTGCAAGATGACACCCTTTATACCCGGGCCAATGATACCATGGCTCGTATAGATGATATTGTAAAAAAAGTAAAAGCAGGGAAAGGCACTCTAGGTAAGTTGATTACAGACGAAAGCCTTTATGAAGAAGCAAAAGAAACATTGCGCAATGTAAAAGAAACTTCTACGGTGGTAAGAGAACAAACCCCCATCAGTGTAATTGGTACAGCCATAGGTGTTGCAAGATAGAGATGAAATATTTTTTACTATTAATTTTTACTTTGCTTCCTTTAACAGGGTGGGCAGACATAAATAGTGCTCCTTTATTTGCTTATCAATCTTGGGCATCGGAAACAGAGATAGATGCCTTAGGGCCTTTTTTTTCTTATCATACCAGTCCCGAAAGCGAGGTATGGGCCCTCCGTCCTTTATTCACCTACTCAAAAACGCCAGAAGGCATAGAGTGGGATATCATCTACCCGGTAGTAAGGTATAAAAAAAATTTCTTTGGAACTCAATTCAACCTTTTCCCCCTCATTAACAGAAGTAATAATTACAAGGAATTTTTCCCTTTTTTCTGGGGCGAGAGTAAAAGTGGAGCTAAATATGGTGGTGTTTTCCCATTTTATGGGAAAGTTAAGCAACGTTTTGGCAAAGAGGAAATAAAGTTCTGTCTCTGGCCTCTTTATATTCATTCTAAAGAAAAGGACTTCCAGACCTGGCACATTTTATGGCCGTTTTTTACCTGGCACAGAGGTGAAAAGAGAAGGGCCTTCAAATTTTTACCTCTTTACGGTTATGACATTAAAGAAGGGAAGTTTGAAAAACGCTTTTTTCTCTGGCCCATCTTCATCTACCAGAAAACAGGTTTGAATCTATCAGCACCTAGAACCTACTTTTCCATTTTCCCTCTGTATATTTCCGAAACCTCATCTTCCATGCGTTTGTATACCTTTTTATGGCCATTTTTTAGAATCTATCGCTATAAAGATTACCGTCATTACGATTTTCCATGGCCCTTATTTAGTTGGACAAAAGGAAAAAATGAAAAAGGGTTCAGCTTACTCCCTCTGGTTAAACATGAAAAGGACATGGATCAAGAAAGTGTATTTTTGTTTTACCCTTTCTATAAATATCAAATAGAAAAGAAAAATCACCATAAAATTT
>JAGHCL010000208.1 GCA_021160485.1 Candidatus Desulfofervidaceae bacterium | reverse complement strand
CTGAAGCCATCTCCGAAAATCTGGCCAGTCTTAAAAAGGCGAGGCAAAGCCCGCTTTGAGTTTCCTCATTACCTTAAACGCTGATGCTGAAATTTTAGATTATAAAATTATTCCAAGCATAATTGAGATCAATCGCCACTTTACATATGAAGAAGTAAATAATTTGTTGACAGAAAATGAAATTTTACATACTTTATATCAGCTAGCTTTGAAGTTAAGGGCAAAACGAACAGCACAAGGGGGAATAGTCATTGCTTTGCCTGAACTGGTGATTTTATTTTTGTCTGAAAACACAATAGAAATAAGGCAACGCGATCCAGAACAACCGTCACGCATTCTGGTAGCAGAGTTTATGATTCTAGCCAATTACTTAGCGGCTTCGTTTATGGATAAAGAAGGTGTTCCTGGCCTTTATCGGTTTCAATTACCTCCTCGCGAACGGGTAATGAATGGGACATCTAGAAGCATTTTTACCCTTTATTTGCAAAGGAAGTTACTTAATCGTTCACAATGGGACACAAAACCCGAATTTCATCATATTGTTGGTCTGGATAAATATACAAGTGTTACTTCTCCTTTGCGTCGCTATATAGACTTAATTATTCAACGACAAATAGTGCATTATTTACAGAAAGGAGAGCCTCTTTATTCAGAAAGAGAATTTTCTTCCCTTATTCCCCAAGTTGAAGAAATACTGCGACGGGTGAATACCGTTTGTATTCAGAGGTTGAGGTATTGGATTCTGACTTATCTTAAACAACACGTTAAGGAACAAACAGAAGCTTATGTTTTAGAAGAACTATCTCGGGGATATCGCCTTCTTTTACCTGATTATTTGTTGGAAGCAGATTTAAACGTGGGGCCGGGTAAATTTAGACGAGGAGATAAAGTTCGAATCAGAATTGAATCAGTCAATCCTTTAAAAGAGACATTGAAAGTAGGGCTGGCATGAATGTATCATTAAGTTTAGATCGACTAGTAGAGAAAATCAGATGTCATTCTGATTTTGACAAGGTGGGCATGATTGCATGTCATCTGGGAGTTGTGAGGGGAAGCTCACGTCAGGGTCAGCCTGTAAAGAGGATGGAGGTTCGGGTTAACCAGAAGGTAATAAGGGAAATTATAGATGAGGCAAAGAGGGAACCAGGGATTATTGAAATTTTGGTAGAGGTGCAGGGGGGCGTATTGAGAGTAGGAGAGTCAGTGATGGCCGTAGCCGTGGCAGGAGACTTTAGAGAACATGTTTTCCCAGTGCTGGAACGGGTGGTAAATCTGATTAAGCAAAAGGCTGTATTAAAAAAAGAGGAATAAGGATGAGAAATTATCTTTTATTTTTTTGCCTTGTCTTTATGACAGGTTGTTCTCTGCCCATGATTGCCGGAACAGTGGCTGGTGTTGGTGGGGCTCAAGCAATGGCTGCCTATAAAGAAAGTTGCTTTAAAGATACCTTTATGGTCTCTCAGTCTGAGGCCGTTATTGTAGTGACGCAGGTGTTAAATTCTCTGCCCTTGACCATAGAAGAAATTGGTGGTTCAGAATTAGATCGGGTGCTTAAAGCACGCTCTTTGTATAACAGTTGCCTTTTAGAAATAAAGGTATCTTATGTTGCTCCTTGTTTGGTCCGTGTAGAAGTAAAGGGAAGAAAGCAAGGTATTCTGCCGGCAAAGGAAGATGCACAGTTTGTATTTAAAAAGCTTAGTTTGGCTTTGACAGAGTTAGAAGGACAGACACAATCGTTGGCTGTAGCTCCATAGGAGTTGCAAAATCAGTATAGAAAATTCTAGAGGGGGTAAGGAAAAATGAGCAATGATGTGGGACGTATACGTAATGTAGCTCTTATTGCTCCTGGAGGTTCAGGGAAGACATCTCTGGCAGAAGCCATGCTGTTTACAACCAAGGCAACAGAGCGTTTGGGGAGTGTAGAAAAGGGAACGAGTGTGCTTGATTATGAGCCAGAAGAAATAAGACGACATATGAGTATCAGTGCGGCTTTTCACCACTATGAATGGAATAATCATTGGGTGAATATTATAGACACTCCAGGGGATGACAATTTTTTATCTGATACCATCATTGCCTTACAAGGAGCCGATGGTGCTATTTTGGTAGTAGATGCAGTGGAAGGAGTAAAATTCCAGACGGAGAAAATTTTAGGATATGCAAATAGGTATGGTTTACCCTGCCTTATCTTTGTATCAAAACTAGATAAAGAGCATGCTAATTTTGAGGGAGTGATAGAAGAGTTGAGTAATTCTCTCAATATTAAAGCTGTGCCTGTTTGTTTACCCCTGGGAAATGGTGAAGCCTTTGAAGGTATTATTAATCTACTCAGCATGCAGGCATGGATTTATCAAAAAGATGGTTCAGGAAAGTTTACCAAGAAAGAAATCCCAGAGGCATATAAAGATAAAGCCGAGGAATTTAGAGAGAAAATGGTTGAATATCTGGCAGAAACAGATGACGCCCTTTTAGAAAGATATTTAGAGGGAGAAGAGATAAAAGATGAAGAGTGGCAGCAAGCCTTACATCAAGGCACAGTAAAAAAATTATTTATACCTGTGGTATGTGGCTCGGGTTTACTTAATATTGGTATCCAGCTCCTGTTAGATTTAGTTAACCATTGTTTACCTTCACCTAAAGAAAGAGGACCAGTAGTAGGTATCCATCCTGATACTAAGGAAGAAGTGAAAAGAAAGCCAAACCCAGAGGAACCTTTTTCCGCCTTGGTTATAAAGACGATTTCCGACCCCTTTGCAGGCCGTATTACGGTTTTTCGTGTATTTTCAGGAACCTTACGGTCTGATACTACTATCCTAAATTCAACAAAGGGTTTTAAAGAAAAAGTGGGGCAGCTTTTTGCTCTTGCTGGGAAAACCCAAAGACTGTTACAGGAAGTAAAGGTAGGAGATATTGCCGCTGTAGCAAAGTTGAAAGAGACTCTTACTAACGACACCTTGTGTGATGAAAAGTCACCCATTGTGTTTAAAGCTGCTGAGCCATTACCGTCGGTTATTTCTTTTGCTATTGAGCCAAAGTCTAAAGGAGATGAAGAGAAAATTTATTCTTCCTTGGTCAAACTGGCCGAAGAAGACCCAGCTTTGCGTTTAGAGCGTGATTCCCAGACAAAAGAACTTATCCTTTCAGGTACGGGCCAGTTACACATAGAGAATACCATCGAAAAACTCAAACGCAAATATGGTGTAGAGGTAACGCTAAAGAGTCCTAAAATTCCTTATAAAGAGACAATTAAAGGAAAAGCCAAAGCTCAAGGTAAGTATAAAAAGCAAACTGGTGGGCGAGGTCAATACGGTGATGCCTGGATTGAGATAGAACCGCTACCACGAGGAGAGGGGTTTGAATTTGTGGACAAAATAGTAGGAGGTGTTATCCCTCGTAATTACATTCCAGCGGTAGAAAAAGGCATTAAGGGAGCAATGGCTGAGGGTATCTTGGCTGGCTATCCGGTCGTAGATGTCCGTGTTTACCTGGTAGATGGTAGTTATCATCCGGTGGATTCTTCAGATATGGCCTTCCAGATCGCCGGTTCGATGGCCTTTAAAAAGGCATTTATGGAAGCTAAACCTATTTTACTTGAACCGGTGATGAAGTTAACCATCACTGTGCCAGACGAACTCATGGGGGATGTAATTGGTGATATTAATAGCCGTCGGGGTAAAGTCCTTGGTTTTGAGGCCAAATCTAAGTATCAAGTTATTACTGCTCTTGTGCCTATGGCAGAAATTCTTACCTATGCCTCTGATTTGACCTCTATCACAGGTGGTAAGGCCTCTTTCACCATGGAGTTTTCCCATTACGAAGAAGTTCCGGCTCCATTAGCCGAGAAAATTGTAGAAGAAGCCAAGAAAGAAAAGGAAGGATAAAAAAACACGTTGGCTCCCCCTTTTCGTGGGGCCAACAATATTTTAAAAGTTGCAAGTTCATTAAGACAAATCCCTAAGAAGATAAAGATAAATTTAAAAAAGTGCTTTTTGAAAATTTTCCCATTATTTGCCACAGAATTTAAGTTTTAGGTTTTATCATCTTAGATAATTTCAAGCTGGCAATGCCATTTGTAAAGAGGAATTTCAATAGATATTTTAATAGCTA
Organism: Candidatus Desulfofervidaceae bacterium; assembly: GCA_021160485.1. Taxonomy (GTDB): domain Bacteria; phylum Desulfobacterota; class Desulfofervidia; order Desulfofervidales; family Desulfofervidaceae; genus JAJSZL01. The sequence continues at coordinate 6 of JAGHCL010000208.1, read as the reverse complement.
TAGCAT
>JAGHCL010000016.1 GCA_021160485.1 Candidatus Desulfofervidaceae bacterium | reverse complement strand
GGTCGGAGCAAGCGCAGCGAGTGAAGACCCTTGACCGTATAAACGAGGCCCTGGCATATAATTTCTTAAGGAGGAAATAAGGAAATTTAAGTTTATTTTATGTCAACTTTTGCGGAATACTATAATTTTCCTTCTTTCCCTCTTAAATACACCTTCCCCTCAAATCAATCGCGGATTTTGGGTTTTAGCTTTGTCATTGATTTTAGTTACCCATTATTTATCATCAATCACTAACCCATGACAGTGGCCTTTTAGTGCTAAATAATTTACTCCCGTTGTATAAAAAAATGAAGTAGGGTAGAATTAATTCACAATTCTATAGGGGAAGTGAAGATGAAACCGATTATTTTGGGTACAGCCGGCCATATTGACCATGGAAAGACAGCACTTATTCGAGCCTTAACCGGTATTGATACAGATAGGCTTAAGGAAGAAAAAGAGCGAGGAATCACGATAGAATTGGGTTTTGCCTTTTTGACCCTTCCGGGTGGTCAATTGCTGGGTATCGTTGATGTCCCGGGACATGAAAAATTTGTCCATCACATGGTGGCCGGGGCCGCTGGCATAGATTTGGTTGCTCTCGTTATTGCCGCTGATGAAGGGGTAATGCCTCAGACGAAAGAGCATCTGGAAATTTGTTCTCTGTTAAAGGTAAAGCGTGGGTTGGTAGTGATTACCAAAATAGATATGGTAGAACCTGAGTGGCTGGAACTTGTGGAAGAGGACATCAAAGATTTTTTAAAAGGTACCTTTTTAGAGGGCGCACCCATTGTTAAGGTGTCTTCGGTTACAAAAGAGGGTATTCCGGAGTTAATTACTACCCTAGAAGATCTGGTGGCAGATATAGAGTCTAAGTCAACGACCAGTCTCTTCCGTCTACCTATTGATCGTGTCTTTACTATTAAGGGTTTTGGCACCGTAGTTACAGGTACAACCATTGGTGGGCAGGTGAGGGTAGGTGATACCCTTAAGGTTTATCCTAAAGGCAAGGTAACCAAGGCGCGAAGTTTGCAGGTGCATAATCAGGATGTAAAAGAGGCCCTTGCTGGCCAAAGGACAGCTATTAATTTACAAGGGATAGAAAAAGAAGAAATTGAAAGAGGTGATACCCTTGCTCCTCCTGATAGTCTTATTCCTTCCTTTATGTTAGATGGAACTTTGGAAATCCTGCCAAGTGTTTCTAAGCCTTTGAAAAACCGGACATTGGTGAGACTTCATCTTTATACGGCAGAGATTTTAGCCTATGTAGTTTTACTTGATAAAGAAGAATTAAAACCTGGAGAAAAGGGATTTGTCCAGTTGCGGCTTCAACAACAAGCTGTGGCTTTGCCTGGCGATCGTTTTGTTATTCGTTCATATTCTCCCATTTATACCCTTGGCGGTGGCACTATTCTCCATCCTGTCCCAACCAAACACAAAAGGCTAAGGTCTGAAGTAATTAGAGACTTACAATGTTTAGAAAGCGGAAGCCTTGAAGAACGAATATTGGCTCATCTTAACGAGGCAAAATATAATGGGGTTGATAAACAAACCCTTAAAATTCTTACCAATACCTTTTTTGCGGACATGGATAAATCACTTAGGAACCTGGAAGAGTCAGGTGAAATTTTCCTAGTTGAGCCAGAAGGTGAGCGGTATCTCCACGCCAAATTTGTAAATGAGTTGAGAAAAAAGGTTGTTTCCTTTTTGGAAGAATTCCATCGTGCTCAACCACTTTTACCTGGTATTTCTAAAGATGAAATCAAAAGTAAAGTATTGCCTTTTCTAGATGAGGCTGTGTTTAATTTCCTGCTTCGTTATCTGGAGGAGAATGATATTATTGCTTTAGAACAACACTTAATGCGGTTAAAGACACATCGAATTCGGTTAAATAAAGAAGACGCTGCCTTAAAAACATCCATTTACCAGCTGCTCCGTGATGCCCAGTATACTCCTCCTTCACTTCGTGAAATTAGTGAGAGATTGAAAGTAGATGAAAGAAAGATAATACATCTTTTGGGTCTTTTAATCACTGAAGGCAAGGTAGTTAAAGTTAAGGATGGATTTTATTATGAAGCCTGTTTACTTAATGATTTAAGAGACAAAGTGGTTGATTATATAAAAAAACATGGCGGAATTACTCCTTCTGAATTTAAACAGTTAACAGGGGCTTCCCGTAAATACAACATCCCTTTGCTGGAATATTTTGACAATATCAAACTTACTATAAGAGTTGGAGATAAGCGGGTATTACGAGGATAGGCTTTTCCCTTTCTTGACACTTCATGTTTACTTGTGTTAACAATGCCTGCGTTAATACTGAAGTGACAGGGGTGTAAAAATGGCGACGAAGTTGCTGGATAAAGGCTATGCACCGGAAAAGGTGGAAGAGAAGTGGTATCAATATTGGGTTAGCCAGGGCTTGTTTAGGCCGAGTCTGGAAGAAAAGAAAAAGGTATTTTCCATGGTGGCCCCCCCACCTAATGTTACGGGTTCATTGCATATGGGACATGCCTTAAACAGCACTCTTCAAGATATCCTTGCCCGTTATAAAAAAATGCTTGGTTATAATGTCCTCTGGGTCCCTGGAACAGATCACGCCGGTATTGCCACTCAAAATGTAGTAGAAAGAGAACTTGCCAAAGAGGGCATTTCTCGCCAGGAGTTGGGACGGGAGGAGTTTATAAAACGAGTTTGGCAGTGGAAGGAAGAATATGGCAACCGCATTATAAATCAGTTGAAACGCCTTGGTTGTGCATGTGATTGGAGTAGACAGCGTTTTACCATGGATGAAGGTTTTAGCCGTGCCGTCAAAGAGGTATTTGTGCGGCTTTATGAGGAGGGACTTATTTATCGTGGTGATTACATTATTAACTGGTGCCCTCGTTGTCAGACGGCTTTGGCTGATTTAGAAGTAGAGCACGAAGAAGAGGAAGGTGCCCTTTATTACATTCGCTATCTTCGCACAGATGGTCAGGGATATGTCACTGTGGCCACCACCCGGCCAGAAACTCTGTTAGGAGATACAGCGGTGGCAGTGCATCCTGAAGATGAGCGTTATCAACACCTGAAGGGAGTGAAGGTGTTTGTCCCTGTTGTGCAAAGAGAAGTGCCTATTATCTTTGACCCTTATGTAGATAGAGAATTTGGAACAGGAGCCCTAAAGGTAACCCCAGCCCATGATCCAAATGATTTTGAATTGGGCAACAAACACAATTTACCGAGAGTAAAAGTTATAGACGAAACTGGCCACATGACACCCGAAGCCGGCCCTTATGTCGGTTTGGACAGATTCAGTTGCCGGAAAAAAATTGTAGTTGATTTAGAAAAGCAAGGTCTGCTTGAGAGGATAGAGCCTATTAAGCACAGTGTGGGCCACTGCTATCGGTGTAAAACCATAGTAGAGCCGATGGTTTCCAAACAATGGTTTGTGCGGACAAAACCTCTGGCAGAACCTGCGTTAGCAGCAGTAAAAGAAGGTAGGACCCGCCTTATTCCTGCTAACTGGGACAAAACCTATTATGAGTGGATGGAGAATATAAGAGACTGGTGTATCTCTCGTCAGATATGGTGGGGACACCGTATTCCTGCTTGGTATTGTACACAGTGTGATGAAATCATTGTTGCCAAGGAGACACCAACGTCATGTCCCAAGTGTGGTGGCAGAGAGCTTAAACCAGAGACAGATGTCCTTGACACCTGGTTTAGTTCTGCCCTCTGGCCTTTTGGCACTCTAGGGTGGCCAGATGAAACAGAGGAACTTAAGTGTTTTTATCCTACTTCTGTCCTGGTTACCGGTTTTGATATTCTCTTTTTCTGGGTGGCCCGGATGATGATGATGGGCTTACATTTTATAGGAGAGGTGCCCTTTTATAATGTCTATATTCACGCCCTGGTCAGAGATGAAAAGGGCGAAAAGATGAGCAAGACCAAGGGAAATGTAATAGACCCTCTGGATATGATTGCTAAGTATGGCACTGATGCCCTGCGTTTTACCCTGGTCTCCCTGGCAGCCCAGGGAAGAGATATCCGCCTTTCTGAAAAAAGAATAGAAGGTTATCGCCACTTTATGAATAAACTCTGGAATGCTGCCCGGTTTACATTAATGAACTTGGAAAAAGATACCGAACCCAAAGCCGAAGCAGGGCAGGGCAAGACAGCAGACCTTTGGATATTGAGTCGTTTACAAACCGTAATTACCGAAGTGCGGCAAAATCTGGATGTTTATGAATTTGATAAAGCGGCTTACAGTCTTTACCATTTTGTCTGGCATGAATTTTGTGACTGGTATCTAGAATGGGTTAAACCAACTTTATATCATCCAGCCACACCTCAGGAAAAGGAAATTACGCAAGGAGTACTTCTTTATGTATTGAGTGCAATCTTAAAACTCCTGCACCCATTTATTCCCTTTGTCACTGAAGAAATTTGGCAACACCTGCCCTATACACAGGACAGCATTCTGGAAGCACCTTATCCGCAACCAAGGCCAGAATTGATAAAAACATCAGTAGTAACAGAAATGGAAACGATGATAGGTCTGGTAAAAACCATAAGAAATATGCGTGGTGAAATAGGTATACCTCCAAATGTAAAAGTAGACATTATTGTTTCTACTCCGCGTCAGGACATACTGACTCAGATAGAGAAACACAAAGAACCTATTTGTCGTCTGGGAGGAATAAAAGGGCTTACTTTAAGTGTTCATGCAGAAAGACCGTCTTATGCCTCAGCTGCTGTCTGGCAGGGAATGGATATTTACATGCCACTTAAAGGTATCTTTGATCCCAAGGTGGAAGAAAGACGGCTGAATAAAGAAATAGACAAGGTAAGCCATGAACTGGCGATGGTGCAGCGTAAATTAACCAATCAAGATTTTCTGAATAAAGCGCCAAAGGCAGTGGTAGAAAAGGAACAAGCCAAGGCTGCCCAACTAGAGGAAAAACTCCAGAAACTCAAGGCCAATCTGGAAAGAATAAAAGGCATTCAGGAATAAATAACCAATAAGAAAAGGATATATAGGTAAAGGTTAACAGCTTGTTGAAAAACTCAGATGCATATTATCTTTACTCAACCTGTTCCCT
>JAGHCL010000130.1 GCA_021160485.1 Candidatus Desulfofervidaceae bacterium | reverse complement strand
GAGGTTTTACAGCAAGCGAAGGGGGGTGCTAAAATAGGGAACAGGTTTGGTAAAAATAATATGCATCTGAGTTTTTCAACAAGCTGTATATTTTTACACTACCGCCACTGTTTCTTCCTTCAGATAAAAAGGCGTCTTGCCAATATGTTCTATCTGACTCCGACAATGCTCACAAAGAAAGTAATAAATAACGCTATCTTCAAGAGGGTCAATAATTTTTTCTACCCTTGCTTTCATCTTTTCAAATAAGTCTCTTTCAATATAACATTCAAACACACTGTAAAGCACCCTGAAGCCATAGTCTTTCATTACCTTAGCAACTTTTTGTAATCGCCTTTCATCGGCTATATCATAAGACACAACAATAAACTGCTTTTCTTTCATACCACCACAAACTCCTCCTCTTCTGGCACTTCTGCAAAACCAGATATAGCTGCCCGTTTACGGCAGCTACGGCAGACTTTATACACCCGCACTCTGTCTTCCTTTTCATTCATTATAAGCCTTATTTCCTGGTACACCTTTTCATACATTTCAGGCGTTAAAAAACACTCAAACACACTCTTTTGCACCCTATAGCCATAGTCTTCTAAAAATCTACTCATTTTATTCCTTCTTTTGTCATCAGCTATATCATAGGAAATCAAAAAAAGTGCCCTGTTCATCTGAACACCGCTGGCCTGTATTCAGCTTCGCCTTTAATGTCCCGCACAAAAAGCCTAATTTGCTCTTCTATATAGTTTCTATAGCTAATCTTCGCTTGCCTGGCCGGATACCTGACTTTTTCTCCCATCTTTCTCTCAAACTGCCCGATAAACTTACGCCATCCATCTATAGTTAAAAAAAGCCCTTCTTCCTCTTCTACAAAATCTTTTTGGGTAATGACTTTCAAATTAATAACACTCAGCACTAGGGCATCCACAATCACTGCCCGCCATTCTTCCATTAAATCCAGGGCTAGGGCAGGTTTGCCATAGTCTACGGTGTGAAAACAGCTCAGATATGGATCAAGGCCCACCATATTAACCATAGCGAAAACATGGCTAAAAAGCAGAGAATAGCCTAAACTCAAAAGGGAATTCACCGGATCCTTTGGTGGTCTTCTTTCTCGCCTGTTAAAATTAAGTCTTTCTTTAAACCCTTGGCCGTAAGCCTCAAAATAAACCCTGGCCGCACTCCCTTCTATTCCCCTCAAAGTAGCAATATCTGTTTCCCGCTCTGCTTTTTGCGCAAGGCCTTTCAGCTTCAAAATAATATCTTCTAATCCCAGACCCTTTCTATTTACTCTTCTTAAAAGCATTCGTTGATTCTCTATTTTACCTTTCACAATTGTCCTTGAAAGCCTTAAGTTAAAACCAGGTTCTCTTAATCTTTCAAACTGCCTCAGTCTTAACTCTATGTTCTTACTCATCAAAGGCGCAAGCCGGCCCAGATATTTACCTGTCCTGGCTAAAAACACTGTATCAATGCCTCTTTTAAGCAATGTAGAAATAACGGCTGGAGTAAGGGAAATCCGCCCAATTAAAACAAGCTGTTCTAAATTGTGGAAATGAACCGCTTTAAGTAACCTGCCTTCTTTTCTGGCAATTAACCTCTCTCCGTCTTTTTGCAGGACTAACCCCTGTTCTACCGCATAAAAAATGGCCATTTTATTTTCTCACCACCAGATGTTCCCCTTCAAGGCACAGACGTTTTTCTTTTACTTCTAACTCACGCAAGCCTTTTTTTAAAAATACCCCCTTTAACTCCCTTTCAAGCTTATCCATCTTCTCTTCAAGCCTTTGCCTTTGCTGGTATAAATCAACAAATATCTTTGCCAGTTGTTTAAAAGAACTCCTTTTTAAAGAAAACCGCTCCTCCTCTGATGGTACCAAATACTGATTGACATGTAAAAGCGGAGAAGGATAACGTCCATCTTCTAAATCAAAAATACAATGACAATCAAGGCTTGTTGTCAATTCTGGCACAAGCTCCCTTATTTTCACACAACTTATCGGGTTCTTTTTCATCGCCTTTAATATTCTTCTTACCTTCTGGTAGTGATAATCCGGAAGATTATAAAGCACCTGGTGTAACAATTTCCCTTTTCTGTCAAGCAGACCAACCGTATAAAATAAAACAAGCTTTTCCTGATAATTAAGTATCCTGCCAGCAAGAGCCTTTTCTACCAAGACATTTACTACCGGACAATTTTGCCTTAATTTTTCTAGTTTCTTGTCTAATACTCGGTTTGTTGCCTTGTTCGGAGAGCGGCTAAAAAAAGCCTTCATCTCCTCCAGGCTTAATTCCTGTATTTTTTTCAAAAACCTTATTTGTTCTAGATAGGGTTCTCCATCTTTATCCAGGAAAAGACTCCTTTCTTTTGTTTCCCGATTAAACCCAAGTGGCAAAAATACAGGTCTTTCTCGCCATCCTATCCCTAGTGGCCTTGTAGGCATAAGCGGTTCCACCACGGCCCCAAACTCAGGATATGGAAGGTTCTGAATGACCTCTTTTATAAACCGCTTTGCCTGTAAAAAATGGACAAAATCCTCCAAAAATACCCAGAGCCGGTAAACAAAGGCATTCACCCTTTCTAGATACGCCGGGAGACCAAAAGTCTCATTTACTATCCGCTGCACCTTAAGACTATAGGCCTTTAACCTCTCACACTTTAACATTAAAAAAGCAGGCTGTCGGGCATAAACAAATTTTTCTCTTTTAGAAATAAAAAAAACCATTATAGCTACTTTTACCTGATTATCGCCACGCATAGGATAAAAGAATATCGTTCGTTCTCCTAGAATATGTGCTCTCACAATATCATGGGCAAGTGGTAAATCGTAAAAGACCAACTGTGAAAGGCCTGTTTTTTCATCTATTACCTGTTCCGCAAATCCCTTCTCTTTACCCGCAAAAAGCCGGAGGAAGACCTCTACCTCTTTTCTGCCAAGGCTCGGTGGAAAATAACGTAAACACGAAATTTCCTTCTTAACTGCCCTTATTTTTTCACTTGCTCCCCTTAAACCAAGCTCTTCTAAAAGGGCTACCCAACACTGTTTCACCTCTTCATCCTCAGGAGAAAGGGTCATAAGGCGCTTAAAGGTATGAAATGCCTGTTCTAATAAGCCTGTCTCGTAAAAAAGGAATGCCAATGGTTTTAAATAACGGGGTGTATCAGGGGCAAGTTTTAGCGCCAGACCATAGCTTTCTATGGCTTTCTTTGCCATACCAAGTAACTCAAAGGTCTGCCCCCAGAAATAATAAAACTCTGGATTGTCTAAATCTTTACGGAAATAGCGCAAAGCCAGGTCTACTGCCTTACCTTCATGCCCTTGGGCAAGGGCCTGTTTGACCAATTCAAGACATTCAAAAACTGCATTCTTCATTGGCTAAAATTTACAAATACTACAAAGGATTGTAAAAGTCAAACATAAATGTGGTCCCAAAATCCGCGATTGGCCCATAAAAAATGCCTTAAGCATTCTATAATTATAATAAATATGTGGAGACCTTTTTTTCTTCAAGCCCAATTATAATTATAGCGCCTCCGCTCGCTCATGCGGTCAAGGCCAAGCCCTGCGGGTGGCTTATTAGCCAGCCTTGACCTCGCTCGCTTCGGCGCTATTTTCTTTTTGAGG
>JAGHCL010000007.1 GCA_021160485.1 Candidatus Desulfofervidaceae bacterium | reverse complement strand
GACCTGAACAGGCCTATCGTTTTCTTTATCCTCGTCTTATGCATTTATATGACCCTTTTCTTTTAAAGGATATGGATAAAGCTGTTAAACGCATTTATCAGGCGATCGTGAATCAAGAAAAAATTGTTGTTTATGGCGATTATGACGTAGATGGCCTTACTGGAACAGCCATTTTATACTTGTTTCTATCTCCCTTGGTTCGTAATTTGAGTTATTACATTCCTCATCGTTTAAAAGAGGGTTATGGCCTTAATCCAGAGGCGATTAAAAAGATAGTCGCTCAAGGCACAGACTTATTGATTACCACAGACTGCGGTAGCAGTGATATAGAAGAAGTGGCTCTAGCAAATAACCTAGGCCTAGATGTGATTATCATAGACCACCACGAAGTGCCTTCCCGTCTGCCTCAAGCGTATGCCTTGGTTAATCCCAGACAGCCAGATTGTCATTTTCCTTTTAAAGAGCTGGCTGGAGTGGGGGTGACTTTTAATTTATTGATTGCTTTAAGACAATTTTTAGCCAGCCAAGGCATCTGGCCTCAAGAAGAAATTCCCAATTTAAAGGCATATCTAGATTTAGTAGCTTTGGGCACGATTGCCGATATGGTGCCACTCCTAGATGAAAACCGCATATTTGTGAAATGTGGTCTGGAGGTATTAGCCCATACTTCTCGCCTGGGTTTAAAGGAATTAAAGGCCGTAACTGGTTTAAATCATATTGTTACTCCCAGAGATGTAGCCTTTCGTTTAGCTCCTAGGTTAAATGCCGCCGGCCGGATTTCTACTCCACATACAGGCCTGAGGTTACTAATTACTGACGATGTAAAAGAAGCCCGTGTCCTTGCTCAAACCTTGCATGAACTTAATAAAGAACGCCAAAGAATAGAGGACCAAATCTGGCGTGAAGCCCAGAGTATGCTGTGCACAAAGGTTCAAAGTGTGCTAGCGAAGGAAAACTGGCATCCTGGGGTCATTGGCATTGTAGCAGGAAAACTTGCAGAAATGTTTAAAAGACCTATTTTACTAATTAGCTTAGATGGAGAAAGTGGTAGGGGGTCTGGTCGTAGTGTAGAAGGTTGTGACCTTTTTTCTGCGCTTTCCCAATGTGATGAATATTTAGAAGCCTATGGAGGGCACAAACTGGCAGCTGGATTTAGTATTGATAAAGAAAATCTGGAGCAATTTATTTGTCAGTTCGAAGAGGTAATAAAGCAAATGCTTGAAGATCGGGAGAGGCCGAAACTTTACATAGATGCCGAGGTAAATTTTACTCATTTAACCCCTTGTTTTTTTGAATATCTCTCTTTGTTGTCTCCTCATGGATTTGGAAATCCCGAACCTGTTTTTTGTGCTTCTGACCTTGAGATAAAACATGCCACCCTTATCAATGAACGGCATTTGAAAATACTTGTGACTCAGCAAAATCTAGCCTTTGAGGCCATTGGTTTTAATCTTGCTTCCCTTTATCCCCCTCCAAACCCTCTTAAGATGGCCTTCGTTCCTTATGAAGACTACTGGCAGGATAAACGCTTATTTAAACTCAAAATTCAAGCCTTAAAAGGAATATGAGGTTGTTTTTCTGAAACAGCCTTATTAGAATTAATCTTCAAATTTTAAAACTGCTTTCGGGTGAGTAACTACTAAAACCGGACAATGTGCCCTTAGACTGACTTGTTCTACTGCACTGCCTAGATACCACTTATTATCCTTTTCTTTAGTATGGGAACCCATTATGATTAGATCTACATCTTTCTCCCGGGCGTATTTTAAAATTTCAACATAAGGCAAAGTGCCTTCCCAGACGGCACATTCATGCTCTATTCCTTCTGGCATCTCTTTACACAATGTCTTTATTCTTTCCTTATTGGCTTTTATTTCATTTTCTAGCTCACTCTGGGTATAATAACCTTGAGGGACAGGAAGCATATGAAAAGTATGAAGTTTAGCTTGGTATTTTTGTGTCAGTTTTAAAGCAGATTCAAAAGCATATTCGCAGGTTTTAGAAAAATCTATGCAAATTAACACTTTTTTAAATTTGAGTTTTTCAGATGGGATGACTTGGTTTACAATCATAACTGGACACCGTGCCCGCATAATTACTCCTTCTACTGTGCTTCCAACTCTATCTGTGACTCTAACTACACCTTTTTCTTCTGCCCTTCCAGCATGCGGGCCAAGGACAATTAAGTCTACACTTTCTTTTCTTGCCCATCTTAAAATTTCCACCCAAGGGAAACCAGGTACTACCTTAATTTCATAGGTGCCATAAGGTTTTAAGGCGCCAGCACATTTTTTATCAAGTTCCTCTTTGATTGCTTCTTCATACTCTGCACTGGCCACAATTTCTTCTCCTGTTCTGAAGTCTTTAACAAATTGCCGATATTTGCCCGAATAAGGTGATTCCAGTACATGCAGAATGTAAAGCTTAGCGTTATTTTGTTTGGCAATTTCTAAAGCTGTTAATACTGCCGCATCACATGCTTCTAAAAGGTCTGTAGCAGTTAATACTTTTTTAAACATTTTACCCCTCCTACTATGAATCATGTTATTTTTATACTTACTAAAATAAAATATATTATTAATATAAAATGGGGGCAAGGCAGGAGAACTCCATTTCTTTTGGGCCATAGAGCCCTTTAAGGAGTCTGTTCCCTGCCTCCCTAATCCATGATAGGTTGGTTGGGCTTTTTAAGCCCTCGTCATCATGGAG
>JAGHCL010000195.1 GCA_021160485.1 Candidatus Desulfofervidaceae bacterium | reverse complement strand
TAATGATGTTGGAAGTAACTTTTTCCAATGTGCGATAAATCCGGTTAATGACCCGTTCACCACAAATTTCAATAAATGCCTTATGGCAACCCATACGGGTGTTTTTACCGCCCGCAAGAATAATACCTGTCATTTTTGTTGTAAAAACCCTTTTAAAAATTCTGCTAACTTATCTATTTCTGACCACCGAAAGATAGGTAAATCTGTAGAGATAGTTTCGTCGGTGACAATACCGACTACTCCTTCTACCCTTGATGCCAAAAGGTCATGTTCATTTTCTTTATGACGATAAACTTCTATCTTAGGATAGAAACTGTTTTTAAATCCTTCTGCTAGGATGATGTCTACTTTGTTGCCAAGCATTTGCTGAATTTCTTTTAAAGAAGCATCCTCTTGTTGTTTCTGAATGAAGGCCAATTGAGAGGGGGAAGACATTACCACCACATCTGCACCAGCCTGCCGATGGCGCCAGCTATCTTTTCCTTCAAGGTCAAAGTCAAAGTTACCTCGGTGATGTTTGACTGTACCTACCCGATAACCCATTTCCTTGAAGATTTTGATTAATCTTTCAATTAAGGTAGTTTTTCCCGTCTTAGTCCTACCAATGATAGCAACAACTAGAGATGCCATTGTGTTTCCTGTTTATTAATTCTCATAAAATACCCGGGCAAATATAGTTTCTACATGACGCAAATGATGTTTTAGGTCAAAAATCTGGGCGACTTCTTCCGGAGTGAGATATTTTTTGATTTCTTTACTGGCCAAAATTTGACTTTTTAAGTCCCCTTCACCTTGCCAGACCCGCATTGCGCAGGCTTGCACCACCTCATAGGCCTTTTGTCGTGGAAGCCCCTTTTGGGCTAGTGCAAGCAAAATTCCCTGCGAAAAAATAAGACCTTTTGTGATTTCAAGATTTTGCTTCATTTTTTCAGGATACACATGCATGTTAGCAAGGATATTCTTCAAGCGATGAAGCATAAAATCAATTAAAATAGTGCTATCTGGCATAATTACTCTTTCTACCGAAGAATGGCTGATGTCCCGTTCGTGCCAAAGGGCAATATTTTCCAGTGCGGCTATAGAGTTGGTGCGGACAAGTCTTGCCAGACCACAAAGGTTCTCACATTGAATAGGATTACGCTTATGAGGCATAGCCGAAGATCCTTTTTGACCTTTACCAAAAGGTTCTTCTACCTCTAAGACTTCTGTTCGTTGGAGGTGCCTAATTTCCAGGGCAATTTTTTCAATCGTACCTGCCAAAATAGCAAGGGCAGTGAAGTAATGGGCATATCTGTCCCGCTGGATAATTTGGCTGGAGACAGAAGCAGGTTTTAATCCCAGTTTTTTACACACATAAGTCTCAACTTCTGGCTCTAGATAGGCATAAGTGCCTACAGCCCCTGAGATTTTTCCATAACTTATATTTTCCAGCGCCTGGTGAAGACGACTTCGATTACGTTTCATTTCTTCATAAAAAAGGGCTAGCTTCAGTCCAAAAGTAATTGGTTCGGCGTGAACACCGTGAGAACGACCGATCATAATAGTATCTTTATAACGCAAGGCCTGCTCTTTTAAAGTAGACATGACTTCTTTTACATCTTGCAAAATAATTTCCATTGCTTCTTTTAATAAAACGGCATTGGCTGTGTCTAAAATATCAGAAGAAGTTAAACCTAAATGTAAATATCGCCCTTCTGGTCCAATATTTTCTTCTAGGTTGGTAATAAAGGCAATAACATCATGCTTTACTCGTTTTTCTACTTCAGCAATTCTCTCTACCGAAAAAGAGGCTTTCTGCTTAATTTGGGCCAGGGCATCTTGTGGAATTACTCCTTGCTGAGCCCAAGCTTCACAAACAAGGAGTTCTATTTCCAACCATTTCTGATATTTATTTTCTAGCGACCAGATTTTAGCCATTTCAGGACGGGTATACCGTGGAATCATTTTGCACTCCCTTCTATTAAATCTCTGTTATTTTTCCAACAATTCTACTTCTATCTTCTCTCCCACTCTGACTCCGAGTTTTTCTTTAGCATTTCCCAATGAACAAGCAATTTCTAGATAACCACTGCTGTCCCAGATGGCGATGAACTTTCCAGGAGGAACAGCTAAATAGTGAGAAACAACTTGGTTTAATGTAACTTCCTTTATTTTGATTGAAAAGGGTTGAGTATTAACGAAATGTTGAAATACACCTTGCGAAATATTGGTAATAAGATTGCCAAAGTGGTCAATATAGATAATTTCTCCTTTCAGAATATTACCTTCTGTTTGAGGTAATGGCCACTCAAGTCGTTTGAAATCATCAATTTCTATGCCTAACTTTTCTGGAGGAATACCTAAAGTAAGATGCGCTGCTACTGGGGCAAAGACATCACGGCCATGAAAGGTATTGCTAACTTTTTTAAAAAAATATTTAGGGTCGTTTAAGTAATACACTTTCACTTCATTTTCTCTGAAAATTAACTCCAACACCCCATTGTCAGGAGCAATAAAAAAATAATCCTGAGTTTGGACAAGTAAAGGCCGACGTCTGCTTCCTACTCCAGGATCAACTACAGCAACATGAATGGTTCCTTTGGGGAAGAAACGATAAGCGCTTTGCAAAACAAAGGCTGCTTC
>JAGHCL010000029.1 GCA_021160485.1 Candidatus Desulfofervidaceae bacterium | reverse complement strand
TTATTGTAAGATATTTCTTCTTAGAGATAGAACTTCTACCTTTCTCTCTTAATTTTTCCTCATTTCCTTGTTTAAAATACCCTTATTCAAAAATCAATCGCGGATTTTGGGTTTACTACCTTCTTGACACAAACGATTTTTATGGTATAAGCAAGGCCGTAAGAGTTTGTTGGAGGAGGAAAGTTTTGGCAAACCACAGGTCAGCCATTAAAAAAGCAAAGCAGATAGAGAAACGGTATAAGCGAAACAGGTTTTACAGAACCCGGGTGAAAAATGTAATTAAAGAGGTCCGTTTGGCGGTGGCTAGTAAGTCTTTAGAAGAGGCAGAGAAAGCCTTGAATAAGGCCATTCCGGTTATTTCTAAAGCAGCCAGTAAGGGTGTTTTACATCGCCGTAATGCTGCCCGAAAGATTTCGCGTTTGATGAAAAAAGTAGATATCTTAAAGCAACAAGTCCAAGAAGCTTAAGATTGCATTATTTAAGCATTTTCTGCCGATTTGCCTCAGTGTCAACTGGGGCTTCTTTTATTTTTTACTCCCTAAATCCAGAACCAAATTGACAATCTGTCCTTTTTCTCTCATTATACTTCATAAATGTCTTATGGTAGACAAATTCAATAATAAAACGGAGTAAAGCAATGGCTATTGTATGCCCTAAGTGCGGGCGGCAGTATGATGTAGTTTTGTTTGATTTTCAGTCTTATTTAAGGTGTGATTGTGGTTATAAAATTACCAAGGATGATTTACACCGACGTTATATAAAATCAACCCATGTATATGTAATCATTCCTGCTCGTTATGGGGCTACTCGATTTCCAGGTAAGCCCCTGGCGACATGGCAGGATAAACCCTTAATCCAGCACGTATATGAGTGTGCGTTAAAATCCCCTTTACCAAAGGCAGTGGTGGTGGCTACAGATGACGATCGCATTGCCAGATGTGTAGAAAGTTTTGGTGGTCAGGTAGTGATGACAGCAGACACTCATCCTTCAGGAACAGATAGAGTGGCAGAGGCGTCCAGTTTATTAAACATATCTCCTACAGATATTGTGGTTAATGTGCAAGGAGATATGCCCTTTTTCCATCCAGAGATTATTGAAGAAGTGGCTTGTCCTTTACTTAAAGATACCCTTTTGCCCATGGCCACCCTAGCTCAAGAGATTACGGTTGAAGGAGACATTACTGACCCTAATTGTGTCAAGGTAGCCTTTAGTCCTACTGGCAGGGCCCTTTACTTTTCCCGAGCTCCTATTCCTTATGACCGAGATAAAAAAGGAGTTGTTTATTACAAACACTTGGGTATTTATGCTTACAGAAAGGCCTTTTTGGATAAATATGTGAAACTTCCCCAAACACCACTAGAAGCGACTGAAAAATTGGAACAATTACGAGTATTGGAGCATGGATATCCTATTTATGTTGCGGTTACGAAGTATCAAGCTTTTGATATTAATGTGCCTGAGGACTTAAAGAAATTGGAAGAATTAGCAAGTTACTAAGTTAATAGGTTGGAAGTTAAAACCATAGATAATAAATCAAGTTGATATTTAAATAAACCGCTAACCACCATTCACCGATTGACCTATTCACCTCATATCTTTTTTGTGGTAAAAACAAATTATGGATGAAATAATAGATGAATTCTATCAATTTTTACTCCTAGAACGAGGCCTTTCTCAACGCACTGTTTCTGCCTATGCTTCGGACTTGGAAAAGTTTCGTGAATATTTGAGCAAAGAGGAAAAGACATTGTTAACTGTGGAGACGAAAGATATTGAAGATTTTATGTATTTTTTAGCTCAAAAAGGACTTTCTGCTCGCACCCGGGCGAGGATATTAGCAGCCATTAAAACCTTTTTTCGTTTCTTGATATTAACTGGCCGATTAGAGATTAATCCAGCTGCTTTAATGGAAACTCCTCGGTTTCCTCATAAGTTACCGCAGGTGCTGACATTAGAAGAGGTAGAAAGACTTCTAGACGCTCCGGATACTTCCACTGCGCGAGGATTACGTGATAAGGCCATGCTTGAGTTGCTCTATGCCACTGGTTTACGGGTTTCGGAACTTGTGAAGTTAAAGCTTAACCAGCTAAACCTGGAAGTTGGATATGTCTTTGTTATGGGTAAAGGGGCTAAAGAAAGATTGGTGCCTATAGGCACTAAGGCACAAGAAGCAATCAAGAGGTATTTAGATGAAGGACGGACAAAGTTATTAAGCACCTCAAGTTCACTGTATCTATTTATAGGTTATCGCGGGCGTCCCCTTACTCGCCAGGGTTTTTGGGAGATCATTAAGAGATATACTTTACAGGTCGGGATTAATAAACCCGTAAGCCCTCATACCTTAAGACACTCATTTGCTACCCATCTCCTGGAAAGAGGGGCAGATTTGAGGTCTGTTCAGACTATGCTCGGGCATGCCTCGGTTATTACCACCCAAATTTACACCCATGTAACAAATGAACACCTGCGGAAAATTTACGCCCATTTTCATCCACGGGCTAAATGAAGTGATCCATGGAAGCGGACAAATTTGGCTTACACATATACACGGTTAAACATTGACATAACCATGTGGATTTCTTATTACCAAAGAACCAGTTTCATAAACTTATAGATATTGCAAAAAATAGTTATGAGTGAAAAGAGACTTACCGTAATTGCTACTCATGAAAATGCAGATTTTGATGGGTTAGCTTCCATGCTGGCAGCTAAAAAACTCTATCCTGGTGCCATTTCCATTGCTCCGGCTAGTCAGGAAAAGGGAGTAAAGGAGTTTGTTTTAACTACAGCAGTTGACTATTTCCATCTTACTAAATTGAGAAATATAGACTTAAGGGCTATTAAACGGGTAGTGCTTGTAGATACAAGCCAGTTAAGTCGTATTGGTAAGCTAGCGGAGGTGGTTAAAGACCCAGAAGTGGAAGTCCATGTTTATGACCATCACCTACCTCCTGACCCAGAGACACCCATTGACTTCAGTATAATTAAGCCTGTAGGAGCAACTGTAACGATTTTGGTCCAGCTTTTAAGAGAACGGGGAATAAAGATTACCCCTGAAGAAGCAACTTTAATGGCCCTGGGAGTTTACGAAGATACAGGAGCATTTACCTTTCAGTATACGACCAAGGAAGATTTGGAAGCAGCTGGCTATCTTATAAATTGTGGAGCCAACCTCAATGTCATTGCCGAGTTGGTGACCCATCAATTTACCTCTACTGATATTGTCCTTCTGAATGAACTCATTCATGAAGCTCAAATCCATTTTATTCATGGTATTCCCGTAGTGATTACTAAAGTTTCCACAGATCAATATGTGGGTGATTTTGCTGTTTTGGTTCATCGTTTGATGGAAATCGAGAATGTCCCAGTTATTTTTGCCCTGGTGAAGATGGAAAACCGCATTTTTATTATTGCCCGCAGTAGACTGCCCGAAGTAAATGTAGCTAAAATTCTTGAGGAGGGATTTGGTGGAGGTGGACACGCAGCGGCAGCCTCAGCTGTAGCCAAAGGACTGACTTTGTTTCAGGTAGAAAATAAGCTTCTGACGCTTTTACCTGAGAGGATAAAACCGTCTAAAGTAGTAAAGGATTTAATGACTTATCCGGTTAAGTGGATTTCTCCCGAGACCAGCATTAAAAAGGCCGAGTCTATTCTAGTACATTATGATATTAACGCCTTACCTATTTTAGAAAAGGGAAAGATTGTAGGCATTATCACAAGGCCGGTTGTTGATAAGGCCCTTTATCATGGACTTCATGACCAACCAGTAAAAAGATTTATGACTACCGAATTTCCTGTTCTTTCACCAGATGCCTCTTTAACAGAAATAAAAGAGGCATTACTTCAGCATAAACAACGTTTGGTGCCGGTAGTGGACAAAGGACAGGTTGTAGGTGTCATCACCCGCAAATCTCTTTTGCATTATTTACTTACCAATCCTTCTGCTTTCCTAGGAGGCTTGGATTTAGAAAGGCAGCCCCGACAAAAGGTTATTGCTTCAGTTTTAAATGAAAGATTACCCAAACCTATTGTCAACTTGCTCAAACGCATTGGCGAAATAAGTGATAAGTTAGGATACAATGTTTATATTGTGGGCGGTTTTGTCAGAGACCTTCTCCTGCGGCAGGAAAACTTTGATATAGACATTGTAGTTGAAGGTGATGGTATTAAATTGGCCAAGGCTATGTCTAAGGAACTGGGAGGCCGTGTTCACACCTATAAAAAGTTTGGCACGGCGGTGGTGATTTTACCTGATAATTTTCGCGTAGATATTGCGACTGCCCGGACGGAATTTTATGAATTTCCTGGTGCCTTGCCAACGGTGGAAACAAGCTCTTTAAAATTGGATTTATATCGCCGGGATTTTACCATAAATACCCTAGCCATAAAGCTCAATCCCGATGAATTTGGTCTTCTGTTGGATTTTTTTGGAGGACAGCGTGACTTAAAAGACGGTATTATCCGGATCTTACATAATTTAAGCTTTGTTGAAGATCCGACTCGGATTTTAAGAGCAGTGCGTTTTGAACAGCGTTTTGGTTTCAGGATTGGCAAACAGACATTGGATTTGATGAAACAATCTCTGAAGCTAAACCCCTTGATTTACGTAACCGGTAGTCGTATTTGGCATGAACTTAAATGTATCTTTCTAGAAAGTAATCCCGATACCAGCTTAAAACGTCTGCATAAGTTAGGAGCACTGAAAGCCCTCCATCCTGCCTTAAAATGGAGTCAGGAGATAGAAAACCTATTTAAAGAAATCAAGGCAGTGCTTTCATGGTTTGACTTACTTTATCTGGAGGAAACTTATGCTCCAGAGTGGGTATATCTCTTGGCCCTTCTGGATAAGGCTAACAGGACAGAAATCCAAGATTACCTCCTTCGGCTTGAATGGCCAGAAAGCAAGCGAGAGGCCTTTCTTAAGCACAGAAAAAAGGCCGTTGAAGTCTATCACTTTTGGCGACGAAGGAGGTCAATAAAACCCAGTGAGGTTTATTTTACCCTCCACGATTTACCCATAGAATTTTTACTTTATCTGATGGCCAAATTATCACCAAGTCAAAAACGGTGGTTATCTCAATATTTTACCAAGTGGCGTTATATAAAGCCCTTATTAAATGGGAATGATTTGAAGGCAATGGGACTTACACCAGGGCCTATTTTTAAAACTATCCTTGAAACCCTACTTAGGGCCCGTTTGGATGGTAAAGTGAAGACAAAAGAGGACGAAAGGAATTTGGTAAAAGAACTTATAAGATGAAACTTTTATTAACAGGACCACCGCGGGTAGGAAAAACTACAATTGTTAAAAGTGTTTGTCAGAAATGGCAGGATAAGGGCTATGTAAAGTAGGCAAATACAAAGTTGATGTGGGTATTTTAGAAAAATTTTTACCTGCCTTTTTACCTTTTTTATACTTATGAGTTAGTTGGACTATTGGGTTAAACGCTATAAACTCCATCCCAAAATCCGCGATTGATTTGAGGGGAAGGTGTATTTAAGAGGGAAAGAAGGAAAATTATAGTATTCCGCAAAAGTTGACATAAAATAAACTTAAATTTCCTTATCTCCTTCTTGAGAAATTATATGCCAGGGCCTCGCTTATACGGTCAAGGGTCTTCACTCGCTGCGCTTGCTCCGACCTGTGCCTAAAAAGGCACAGGCTGCGCCCTTCGGGCTTGCCCTTGACCGCCCTCGGCCCTGGCAAAAAAAGAAAACTGAAAG
>JAGHCL010000110.1 GCA_021160485.1 Candidatus Desulfofervidaceae bacterium | reverse complement strand
TAGAGCAGCTAAAATTGCCTTTAATGGCTACTGAAGCCCATCCACGTCCACCTCACGGCACCGCCTTTACTGTGTCTATAGAGGCCAGAGAAGGTGTCACTACCGGTATTTCAGCCCATGATAGAGCGGTAACCATTCTCACTGCGATTGCTGATGACGCTAAACCTGAAGACCTGGTAACGCCCGGGCATGTGTTTCCATTGCGTGCCCAACCTGGAGGCGTCTTAGTTAGGGCTGGGCACACAGAAGGTTCGGTAGACTTAGCTCGTCTGGCGGGTCTTAAGCCAGCCGGCGTGATTTGTGAAATTATGAATGATGACGGCACCATGGCCAGAATGCCTAATTTAGAAAAGTTTGCCGAAAAACACGGGTTAAAAATTGCTACCATTGCTGATTTAATTTCCTACCGGTTAAAACACGATTCTTTAGTAAGACGGGTGGCTGAGACAGTTTTGCCAACGGCCATTGCGGGCGAATTTAAGGCCATTGTTTATGAAAGTGATGTTGATCCCAATCACCATCTGGCCCTGGTAAAGGGAGAAATAAATTCAGAAGAGCCTATCCTGGTGCGGGTTCACTCTCAATGTTTGACTGGTGATGTATTTGGTTCGCTGAGGTGTGATTGTGGCCCTCAACTACATACAGCCATGAAGATGATTGAACAGGAAGGGAAAGGGGTTTTGCTTTACATGCGCCAGGAAGGAAGGGGAATTGGTTTTGCCAATAAAATTAAGGCCTACGCCTTACAAGATAAAGGGCATGACACAGTAGAGGCCAACTTGGCCCTGGGATTTAAACCCGATTTGCGTAATTATGGAGTGGGTGCACAGATTTTGCGGGATTTAGGCGTGAGAAAAATGCGGCTCATGACAAATAATCCCAAAAAAATTGTAGGACTAGAAGGGTACGGCTTAGAAGTGGTAGAACGGGTCCCAATAGAAATTCCTCCCTGTAAAGAGAACTTTCGCTACCTCTTGACCAAAAAAGAAAAGATGGGACATTTATTAAATATTAAAGTTGAAAGTGATGAGTGATAGGTAAATGCTTAAAAACGTTCATGCGTTTATAGAATTGGGAGTATTGGGTTATGGAGTTAGATTTTATAAACTCAACAAACGCATCAATACATATACCCATTAATGCATTAAGGAGTCAGCTATGCCTAAAACATGGGAAGGTGATTTGCTCGCCAAGGGGATAAAATTTGGGATTATTGTAAGCAGATTTAATGACTTCATGGGACAAAGGCTATTGGAGGGGGCACTGGATGCGTTAATCCGTCATGGAGCTGCAGAGGAAGATATAGAGGTAGTCCGTGTGCCAGGGGCCTTTGAAATCCCATTAGCAGCCAAAGCGATGGCTAAATCAGGCCGATATGATGCCATTATTGCCCTGGGGGTAGTGATTAGAGGGGCAACCCCGCATTTTGATTATGTGGCAGCCGAAGTGTCCAAGGGCATTGCCCAGGTGCAGTTAGAAACAGGCACACCTATAGGCTTTGGCATTATTACAGCCGATACCATTGAGCAGGCCATTGAGCGAGCGGGGTCAAAGGCAGGTAATAAAGGCTGGCAGGCTGCCCTAGCTGTGGTTGAGATGGTGAATGTGTTAAGGAAATTTTAGGATGGAGAAGGAACCAGCGTCAGGCTTATCTTTAAAAAAACTCAGGCGCAAGGCAAGAGAAGTTGCTCTCCAGGTCCTTTACCAGAAAGATATCACACAGGAGTCGTTAAAAACTACTTGGAATTTTTTTTGTGAACACTATCATCCTCTTTCTTCTACTCTGGAATATGCCTGGGAACTAGCCCAAGGGGTATGTAAACATCAGACTCAAATAGATATCTTAATTGAACACTATGCTAAACGTTGGCGAGTAGAAAGGATATCTCCTATAGATAGAAATATCTTGCGGATAGCCATTTATGAAATGTTGTTTATAGATGATGTGCCACCTAAAGTAAGTATTAATGAAGCGGTAGAACTGGCCAAGACATATGGAACAGAAAGCTCAGGGGCTTTTGTTAATGGTATTTTAGATGCCTTTTATCATAAAAAGAGATAAAGAAATCAGAGCAGACCAAAAGCTGAGGGAGGCGAGATGAAAGACACTTACGATCCCTGGGAAATAGAAGAGAAGTGGCAAAAGGAATGGGAAAAAACGAAGATTTTTAAAGTCACAGAAGTTCCACAAAAGCCTAAATATTATGTTTTAGAAATGTTCCCTTATCCTTCAGGTAGAATTCATATAGGGCATGTGCGCAATTATTCTATTGGTGACGTTGTTGCCCGGTATAAACGGATGCAGGGATTTAATGTCCTTCATCCCATGGGGTGGGATGCCTTTGGTCTACCTGCAGAAAATGCAGCTATCGCCCATGGGATTCATCCCGCAAAATGGACCTACGATAACATTGATTATATGCGGCGGCAGTTAAAACGCCTGGGATTTAGTTATGACTGGGACAGGGAATTTGCTACCTGTGACCCTGAGTATTACAAATGGGAACAATTATTTTTCCTTGAGATGTATGAAAAAGGCCTGGTCTTTCGTAAGAAGTCTCCCGTAAATTGGTGCCCGGGTTGTCAGACCGTGCTGGCCAACGAACAGGTAGAAGATGGACAATGCTGGCGTTGTGGAAGTGAAGTGGAAATAAAAGAATTAGAGCAGTGGTTTTTTAAAATTACTGCCTATGCAGAAGAATTATTGAAATATTGTGATGAATTAAAGGGTTGGCCTGAAAAGGTCCTGGTGATGCAGAGAAACTGGATTGGCAAAAGCGAAGGAGCAGAGATAAAATTTCCTTTAGAGGGCCGTGAAGGGGAAATTACTGTATTTACCACCCGTCCTGATACCCTCTATGGTGTAACTTTTATGTCGCTTGCCCCTGAACACCCTCTGGCCCTGGAGCTTTCCAAGGGCACACCTCAGGAGGCAGCCGTCAAGGCATTTGTGGAGAGGATGAAAAAACAGAGCCATATTGAAAGGACAGCCGAAGGTGCTGAAAAAGAGGGGGTGTTTACAGGTGCCTATTGCCGCCATCCTCTTTTGGATAGGAAAATTCCCATCTATGTGGCCAACTTTGTTTTGATGGAATATGGCACTGGTGCAGTTATGGCCGTGCCTGCTCATGATAGTCGTGATTTTGTCTTCGCCCGCAAATATAATTTGCCCATTGTTGTGGTTATTCAACCACAGGATAAAACCCTCAAACCTGAAGAAATGGAAGATGCCTATACAGAACCTGGCATTTTAGTAAATTCAGGTCCTTTTAATAATCTTTCCTCCGAAGAAGCAAAAGAAGCCATCCCTAAATACTTAGAAGAAAGGGGACTTGGAAAAAAGGCAGTCAGTTATCGGCTAAGAGACTGGGGCATTTCACGGCAACGCTATTGGGGAGCACCTATTCCTATAATTTACTGTCCTAAATGCGGTGTTGTGCCTGTTCCCAAAGAACAACTGCCAGTAATATTACCCTTAGAAGTAACGGTAAAAGGAAAAGGCAGTTCTCCTTTGGCCGATTACGCTCCCTTTTATGAAACTACTTGCCCCAAATGTGGTCATAAGGCACGCCGGGAGACAGATACGATGGATACCTTTGTGGAATCTTCATGGTATTTTGCCCGTTATGCCTGCCCTGATGAAGATAAAACTCCCCTTGATAAAAAACGCGTAGCCTATTGGTTGCCTGTTGACCAATACATTGGGGGAATAGAGCACGCAGTTTTGCATCTCCTTTATGCCCGTTTCTTTACCAAAGTGTTGCGTGATTTAGGTTGGGTAGAAATGAATGAGCCTTTTATGAATCTGCTCACCCAGGGCATGGTATGTAAAGAAACCTATCGCTGCCCTGAACATGGATATCTTGTGCCTGATGAAGAAGTAAAGGACGAAAATGGTCAAAAAATTTGCGTTCACTGTGGCAAAGAAGTAGAAATCGGCCGTCTGGAAAAGATGTCCAAATCCAAGAAAAATATTGTTGATCCAGAGAAACTTATTAATCAGTATGGTGCGGATACGGTAAGGCTTTTTATCCTCTTTGCCGCTCCGCCAGAAAGGGACTTAGAATGGAGCGCCCAGGGTGTAGAAGGTGCCCACAGGTTTTTAGGACGAGTGTGGCGGTTGGTAAAAGATGCCTTACCTTATATTAAAGACAAAGAAACCTACCAAGAGGGAAACCTGAACAAAGATGGGCAGAGGCTCCATCGTAAGACTCATCAAACTATCAAGAAAGTGACTGAGGACATAGAGAGATTTCACTTCAATACGGCTGTAAGTGCCTTGATGGAATTACTTAATACTATGACTGACTTCTGGCAAAAAGGAAACCGCGACGAAACTTCCTGCAGAATAATGAGAGAAGCAATAGAAACCTTTGTCATTTTGGCTTCTCCCTTTGTTCCTCATATTGCTGAGGAATTATGGCATACTTTAGGACATACCAATTGGATCATAGATGAGCCCTGGCCCAGGTGGGATGAAGAAGCAATAAAGGAAGAGCGCATTTGGATCGTTATTCAAATCAACGGTAAAGTCAGGGCTAGAATAGAAGTGCCAGCAGAAATTAGCAAAGAAGAAATCCAAAAAATGGCCTTGGAACAAGAAAGGATACAACAACTGTTGGCAGGAAAGGAAGTTAAAAAGATTATTTGGGTACCAAGTAAACTCATTAATATAGTCGTGTAAAAAGTGATGAAACGTGTTGTTTTAATAGTAACTATGTGCCTTTTATTAGGTTGTGGGTATCGTTTTACCTTACAGGAGACTCGTAAAGGTCCAGAGAGGTTGAAAACATCTGCTATTTCTCGGAGTATTCAAAAAATTTATATTGCCCCTTTTATCAATCGGACTCCCAAGCGAGGACTAGAAAACCTTCTTGTTAATGCCCTCGTATATAAGTTTAACACCGGGCAGGGAGTAGAAGTTGTCAGTAAGCAAGAAGCAGAGGCCTTTTTATCAGGAGAGATACTCTCTTATGAAACCACGGGCGTGGCTTATACGCAGGGAAAATATACAGCTACAGGCCGGGTAGTAATTGTGTTGAAGGCAAGGGTAGAGGATAAAAACGGCATTCTTCTCTGGGAAAACCCACAATTGAGTGACCAGGAAGATTTTCAAATTGGCAGCAATGCAGCTCAAACTGAAGATAACCGGAACACAGCCATTCGCCGTATCCTTCAGCGTATAGCCGAACAGGTTTACGAAGAATTAATCGTGATGTAAAACCTGAGATGCTAATGTGATACTTAAGGGTATAAATCTGATTCTATACCCAATTTCACCAATGTTTCTTCTTTAGGGATTCCATTTTTATCCCAACCCCGTAGTTCGTAATATTTGTCCAAACACCGTTCTTTATCTTCCTCACTGATAAAGGACTTACAACCTTTGGCTATTCCTGATGGCAAACCTTCTTTCATTGCCCTGGGTGGAAGACTGTCGTCTTTACGAGTTACTCCTTCTCTACAATTAAAGCTTCTAATAAGGGTAGATATTCTGGTTCCTATTTGTTGAATTTTCTCTTGAGTTAACTCTAGACCGGTAACAGCTTTAAAATATTCAAAACCCACTTCATGGGTAACTGTAAATAAGGCAAAGGCACATATTATGTAGTTATCTCTGGCAATGTTTTTGTTCTGGGTTTCTATTTTCTCCAGCCACACCGATAGAAACAACCCTGGTTCCTTTTCCTTCTTTTTCCTTTATTATCTTCTCTACTTCTGCCGTGGTCTTCCCCCATAAATTCGTCGCATCTTTTATTTGGGTCTGTGTATTAGTTATGGAAATGTAAACAGGCTTTTCTGCTGATTCCGAAATTTTATCTAAATCTTCCGAATTTACCTGAACACGGATAATTTTCACATTTAGCAATGTTAGAATTTGAGGTAAAAAGAATGTTTAGTTTAATTTTGTCGCTTGCCAGTTATAAAGAAGCAGTTTATTATTTAAGGTAGATTCTAAAAAAGAGGTATGATATGCAAAGTAAAAATACTGAATTACCTTCCCAAAAAGAACTTGAGAAGGAATTAAATGAGTACTTAGCAAGAAAGTATGGGCATAGAGTGAGGGTAATTTCTGCACCCCTCCTTGAGCCAAAGCAGACTGCTCAGGGAGGAAAGTCAGCCACAGAACGCATACTTTCTAAGATTAATTTTGACCTGAAACCGGAAGAGCTAATTGCTTACTTGGATCAATATGTCATTAAGCAAGAAGCAGCCAAGGCGATTATAGCCACAAAAATTTGCACCCATTTCAATAGAATTAAATACTGGCTCAGACAGCGCAGAAATACCTGGCAACGTGTCAATTATATAAAAAATAACATTTTAATGATAGGCCCCACTGGTGTGGGGAAAACTTTTATTATTAAACTGATTGCACAAAAATTGGGCGTGCCCTTTGTTAAAGGTGATGCCACGAAATTCAGTGAGACGGGTTATGTAGGCGGTGATGTAGAAGATTTGGTGAGAGAGTTGGTTCATCAAGCTAATGACGATATAGAATTGGCCCAATTTGGGATTATTTATATTGACGAGATAGATAAAATTGCCTCCAGTGGCAATATGATTGGGCCTGATGTTTCCCGCACTGGTGTTCAGAGAGCCCTTTTAAAACCTATGGAAGAAACAGAGATTGACTTAAAAACACCTTATGACCCTATTTCTCAATTAGAAGCAATTGAGCATTATCGTCGCACCGGGAAAAGAGAACAGCGGGTAATCAATACTAGGCATGTTCTTTTTATCATGAGTGGGGCCTTCAGTAATCTGGAGGAGATTATCAAACAGCGTTTGCACAGGCAGGGAATAGGTTTTGGAGCTGAGGTTTCTTCTAAAAACCAAGCAAAGAACTACTTGCCCTATGTTAAGGCTGAGGACCTGATTAAATATGGATTTGAATCTGAATTTATTGGTCGTTTGCCGGTTATTGCGGTTTTTGAACACTTGGAAACTGAAGACCTCTATCAAATTTTGAAAAATCCAAATAGTGTGGTCATTAACGCCAAAAAACATGATTTTCGGGCCTATGGCATTGATATCGTCTTTGAAGATGAGGCCTTACGTTTGTTAGCCGAAAAAGCAGCAGAAGAAGGCACGGGTGCCAGGGGTTTGGTCAGTGTCTTGGAAAAGGCTTTAATGCCCTTTGAAAAGACCCTTCCTTCTACAGGCATTAAAAAGTTGGTAATAACTAAGGAAGTGGTGCTAAATCCCTATCAGACACTAAAGAAACTTTTGGATAACAAACTGGACATCAGTAGCGAAGAAAGGTTCCAGCAAGCTGAGGCTGCCCAAAAAGAGTATTTGTGTCATGTCATTACTTCAAAAGGGGAAACCTTGGCTAAACAGCATAATCTAATTCTTACTCCCAGGCGCATTGCACTGATTGTCAATGCTTATGATCACTTTGAATGCGACCTCAGCTTTGCCTTACAAGAACTAGCGGAGTTAACAAGAGAGATAGATGTCTTTCTTCAGGCTTTTCATAAAGAGACTGGTCTGAGATGCCGCTTTTCGGAAGAAGCAATTGATGAAATTTTGGAAAAAGCTGTTTTGCAGGATAAGGATATAATGACCATCTGTCATCAAATAGCTCAAAATCTTGAATTTGGTTTAAAACTCATCAGAGAACGAATGGGAGATATTGAATTTGAAATTACCATAGAGGCCTTGAGAGAGCCAGAGGTCTATATTAGAGATTTGATTCAAAAGACATATAAAGATGAATAAACCATGACCCAGCACGATGTTTTTCAGGAATTTGAAGCTACAACTCTTTATTGCCCTTATTGTCACCAGACATTACCCGTGCGAAAAAGGCTTTTGTTAATTTTACCAGAAGGGGATAAATACGAATATTATTGCTCCCAATGTGGTCGTCCTATTGGGACTAAATTAGATAAAAAGCAGAATCTGCAAACGATTAAGAATTATTATGTGAAATAAAATCTAAATTGCCAGCGGCGTTTACGCTGCTTCTTCTATAACTCAAGAGCAGGTTGTAAAAAGCTTAATTCCACCTCAAGGGGAGTAAGATTTAACTTCAGTTTAATAATTTCCTTGCTTCCCAGATGCCACCAGCCAGCAATCCAGCACTTACCTTATTTCCCATAGATTGAACCACCATAAATGCCCTAATCATACCGATAACTGTCCCCAGTAATCCTAAGAGGGGAGAAATATTAGCAATTGTGGCCAGTGTGGGGAGATACTTTTCTGTCCTTCTTAATTCCTGTTGACCAAAGTGAGATAACGCCTTTTCCGTTACGGTTCGTCTTGGAGTGTTAATAAGAAAATGTCCTAATTCTTTTATTAAGGGGTGAGACGCTAAAGAAGCTTAAAAATAAGCTCAGCATAAGGTATTTCCTCTCTAGTTTTTAAGTTTCGAAAATAACACTAGTTTTTTATTTTTGTGTCAAGTGAGAAGCTAAATATCAACTTCTCAGCGATTAACCCCACGATGTCTCTGCTTCAAGGTCTGGATTTGATTTATACCAATAGCTTCCGTGAGCATAAGGTTCATCATAATATGCCTGACGAATGGTGGGAGATTTAAAGCCTTTACCAACTGAACCTCTTATTTTTGTCTGTTCGGTCAGTTCTAACATAAAACTTACTTTTGGACAGAATTCTGTGCCATATTTGGAATGATGATCCAAACGTGCTCCCAAGACTACATCTACTGGAATTCCTATAGCAAATCCAGTTTCATCCTGAATGTATCCACTCGTTAAATGGAGTTTTTTACGAGCCATATTGTAATCTAGATCTTCCTGTAAATATTCAATGCCTACAGTTGTCAGATGGTTTGTTCCAAAAGGCCTGGTATAACGGGTCTCAATGTTTTTATAATACATATCCCCATTTCTGGGGGTATAACCCGATGAGCCGTATTCTTTTGTCTTAAAATCCCAATCATAATAATATCCCTGTATCCACAATTCAGAATTATCGCTGAAAGTTGGGCTTGACCATACATTAAAACTTCTTGCACTGGATTTTAGAAATCAATCCATTACTTGACAGGTTAAGGGATATCTCAAAAAACTCACAACCCATCCCTGATTTTTTTACCCAATCATTCCCAGTTTCAATTTCTCTCCCCAATAGTGTTTAAGATAAGTACGAAGATGGTGATGTTCAGGCTGTTCCAGCTTGGGGTCAGTGGCGATAATATGAAAGGCAGCCTCTCGTGCTTCTTTTAATATTTTTATATCTTTTACCACATTGATAAAACGAAATCCTGGAAAACCTGCCTGTTTTGTTCCTAAAATTTCACCAGGACCACGTAGTCTTAAATCGGCTTCTGCAATTTTAAAACCATCATTCGTTTCTACCATTACTTTAAGTCTTTCCCGTGCCAGCAGAGTGAGTTTATCTGGAGTGAGCAAAAGGCAATAGGCTTGGTCGCTACCTCTGCCTACCCGTCCTCTTAATTGATGTAATTGGGCAAGACCAAAACGTTCTGCATGTTCAATGACCATGACCGTTGCTTGAGGCACATCCACGCCTACTTCTATCACCGTTGTTGATACCAGGATATCAACCTTACCTTCACGAAAACTGGTCATGATTTTTTGTTTCTCTTCTGCCTTCATACGGCCATGTAAAAGGGCTAGGTGATAGTCTTTAAACCTATCCTGAAACGCTTCATACATCGTTGTGGCTGCCTTCAAATCCAGTGCTTCTGATTCTTCTATTAAGGGATAAACGATGTAAATCTGTGCTCCCTGAATAAGCATTTTTTCTAAAAATTGATAGACCTTCTCCCTTTCTCTTTCCCAAAAATGCATGGTTTTAATTGGTTTCCTTCCCGGTGGCATTTCATCAATAATAGAAATATCTAAATCCCCATATAAAGTCATGGCTAATGTACGGGGAATGGGGGTAGCTGTCATGACCAGCACGTCCGGTGTTATTCCTTTTTCTACCAGGGTTGCCCTCTGGCTTACACCAAAACGGTGTTGTTCATCAATGATTGCCAGACCTAGATTTTTGAACTCTACCCCTTCTTGGATAAGGGCGTGGGTGCCAATAACAAGCTGGTATTTCCCCTTGGAGATGTCTTCATAAATGGCTAATTTTTCCTTTTGCTTTAAGTGACCTGAAAGTAAGGCAATGTTTATTGGTAAATGTTTGAGCCATGTTTGGGCGGTGCGCAAATGTTGTTCGGCCAGGATTTCGGTCGGGGCCATGATGGCCACCTGATAGCCTGATTCTATTGCCATAAGGGCAGCCAGCAGGGCAACAATGGTCTTTCCGCTTCCAACATCTCCTTGCAGGAGTCGGTGCATGGGGCGAGAGGAAAGCATGTCTTGTTTTATCTCGGACAACGCCCGGGTTTGAGCTTGGGTTAAAGTAAAGGGAAGGCTTTTTAAAAGACGGTTTACATATTCACCCGTAGGTTTGAAAGCGATCCCTGGTCTCTGTAAATAGGCCTTGCGTTTTAAGGCCAGCCCTAATTCTAGCAGAAAGCACTCAATAAATTTTAAAGTGTGATGGTAAGAGGATTTCTCCTGGTTTAAGGCTCTAATAGAAGCATTGGTCGGAGGACAATGAAGGTGGAAAATTGCCTTCCACAAAGGGGGTAAATGGTATTTTTCTCGCAAGTGAGTAGGAAGAGGGCATCCTAAAAAATGGGCATACTTTTCGGCTATTTTTTGCATTAAATTGCGGACTTGGCGGGGATAAACGCCATTAATCTCAGAATAGACCGGAACGATTTCTGGTTTAATCTCGGTTATCTCCCGGTTTACTTCCGGATGATGAATAATCTTTTCTAGTCCATACCGATGCACAGTGCCCATAAAAATGACTTTTTTACCAGACTTAAATTCTGTTTGCATGTATTTTAGATTGTAATTAAACCAGACCCCGGCTAGATGACCGGTTCCATCGGTAATGATGACTTTGTATAATTTGCGCTGACCCCGTTTAACTGGAACTAAGCCACTGGCGACGATCTTACCGTGGACAACAACTGTTTGGGAAGGTTGGGCTTCTTTTATTGATTTAATTTGGCGATGATCTTCATAACGTGTGGGTAAAAAATAGAGGAGGTCTTCCAGAAAAACAAAGCCTTTTTTACGAAAAATTTTCTGCCATCTGGGGGTAAGGAGTAAGATGTTTTCCAAAGCGGTCAACAAAACTTCCCATTGAGGTGGCGGATTTATAAATTGTTGGATGAGAGAAATGGCCCGTTCAATTTTTTTCTTTTTTTCTTCATGCTCTGACGTATCAAAACCTTTAATAAGAGTGTTCAGGTCTTTTAAAATGGCATGTTGCCAAGGGGCAGCCAGAGGCATGAGTTTTTCGGTATGGGTAGCAACAAAAACTTCTAGAAATTTGATTTTGTCTAAGGCAGCATATTGGTTTTTCTGGGCCAACAAAAAGGGCCGTAAAAGTCTAGCTAAAAGAACATGGATAGAAAATTTGTTGACTTCTGTATCTTTTTTAGACATCGCTTTTTCATCAAAGAATAGATGATTGCTATCACGAAAGGATGGGATTTTCAACAGATAAATTACTTCATTTTTATCTTCATTCCCAGGATAGGAATCCAGAGGCAAATGGCAATACTGTTAAATAGAATGATGGGTAAAGATTTTATAAGAAGGCCATAAAGCACCCAAAGAGTAAGGCCACCAATCAAAAGGAAGAGAAATTTCAAAGTAAAACTTTTTACATCCTTGTGTTTATAAGAATATAAAAGTTGCGGGAGGCCGCTAAAGGTAGTCAAAATTCCTGCTAAAAAACCGATGGTTTCTTTCATTTCATTGACCATATACTTTTATAATAACTGCCTGATCCAAGGCAATACTCGCATCATTTGTAGATACTTAACTATGACTGTAACCAACAAATCCCTTTTTTGCAATCCATTTTCTAGCTATTTGGTTGTCAATGCAGATGGCAAGATAATTACCTTCCTTGAAGAGGCACCTTTCGTTTAGGAATATCCTTTTTAAAGGCCTCAATTTCTACTCTGGAGAAGTGTTAGTTCGCAACCACCCAGACATATGGATAAGTTAACTGCTCTAGCCTATCTCAGGAGAACGCCTTCAATTTCAACTTTTACTCTTTAAGCCTGCTTCTTTTTGGCCTGGAAAGTTTGGAGGAGCCAATCAAACCAGGCCTCAAGTCCTTCTTTGGTTTTGCAGGAGATGGGAAAGACCTTTAAACGTGGATTAATTTTCAAAGCCTCTGTTTTAATCTTTTCTACATCACACTCTAAATAGGGCACCAGGTCAACCTTATTTATTAAAAGCACACTTGATTCTTGGAACATTAATGGATATTTAGCCGGTTTATCTTCTCCTTCGGTTACACTTAAAATCATCACTTTGTGGTCTTCACCTACTTTAAACTCAGCTGGACAGACTAAATTCCCTACATTTTCTACGATGAGAATGTCAATAGTATCCAAATCTAGGGCGGGTAGGGCGTCTTTTACCATATTTCCATCAATATGGCAGGCACCGTAAGTATTGATTTGAACGGCCGGAATGCCATATTTGCCAATACGTTCGGCATCAATAGTTGTTTGGATATCTCCCTCTACCACTGCTAATCTGACTTTATCTTTTAACGCCTCTATTGTTTGTTCTAATAGGCTCGTTTTCCCTGCACCAGGAGAACTCATGAGATTAAGAACCAAAATACCTTTTTCATCAAACAACTCTTTTAATTCCAAAGCAATCCTTTCGTTCGCTTCTAGGATATTCTTAACTACTGGTATTTTCATCTTTTTCTTCCTCCCCCTCAATCTCTTCAATAATCAAATCCCTTCCTGTTAGGATTTCTATTTCCTGTCCAC
Organism: Candidatus Desulfofervidaceae bacterium; assembly: GCA_021160485.1. Taxonomy (GTDB): domain Bacteria; phylum Desulfobacterota; class Desulfofervidia; order Desulfofervidales; family Desulfofervidaceae; genus JAJSZL01. The sequence continues at coordinate 607 of JAGHCL010000110.1, read as the reverse complement.
ACTTTGGACAAAGGAAGCAAAAATCGTCGTTAGACTCGTATAGGAATTCTTCTCCACACCCTTTACATTTTCCCCTTACTGGAACTATTTCTATATCTAGCTTTGTATTTTCTAAAGGTGTGTTTTTAACCAGTGTCTGAAAGCAAAATTCCAGTGCTTCTGGCACCACGGCAGTCAAGAGCCCAACCTTTAATTTTATTCGTGAGACCTGGCTAAGATGATGGGTTTTGATAGTTTCATTTACAACTTCCAATAGACCCTCAGCAATGGATAATTCATGCATAAGGTCGTTTTAAAAGCTGGAGGTTAGTTTGTCAAGGAGATTTTTGACCCCAAAATCCTCATTTGCCCTACAAGAAACCCCGCAAGTGTGCTAAAATAAGGCAATTTTTTAAAAAGACATATTCACCTCAAAGGTGATAACATACTCACGGGGTAAGAACAATGATAAAACAAAAAAGAGTTGAAGTAAAGCAAGCTATTTTGTCATTTATTTTAGAGAAGACTTACGAAATTATCACTCCCAGGTTTAATACTATAAGGATGCCTTCGTCTTTTTTTAAGGCAAATGCCATATTTTTTAGCATAGGCTGTTTGGCCTATAATC
>JAGHCL010000071.1 GCA_021160485.1 Candidatus Desulfofervidaceae bacterium | reverse complement strand
GCTTTAATACAAAGCTACTTTTGGATATTAGAGAAGTTAATTAAAATAACTTTGTAAAAAATGTTGACATAAGTAAAATTGTGTGATAATAGTTTTCATGAGATAAATTCCATCAAGGAAAACCAGATGGTGGGGGAAAGGTTTATAAAACGTCTGGAAAGAAAGTATAGTAAAGATTTTTCAGTTGTAGTTATTTATTCTCAGGGAGATTTTATCTCCATTTTACCCAACTGCATCTTTGCAGATAAAAATTACTTTTGTTTGCAGTCTAGAGATAAAAACAATATCTATGAAAGATGCCGAGAAAGATGGGAGTTTTTTTATTCAAAATGTTAATTTTTTTAACAAAGATAAATGGTTAAATATATGATTGCGTTACCAGCAAAACAAAAACATCCGGCAAGTAAGTTGGATGAACGATTTGGACGGGCAAATTACTACTACCTTACAGATGGGATAAAGGGAGAATTTTTTACTAATCCTTATTTGAACGAACCTTGTTTTTCCACCAAAAACAGCCACGGATTGGGATTAGCCATAGTTTATATGCTAATGAATGCCCATGCTGGATGGGTGCATGTGGAAAGTAAGCTAGAAAGAGGAACTCAATTTTTACTTTACTTCCCAGTAAAACCAGCGGCAGAATGTTAATAATTTTAACAAAATTAAAAGCTTGACAAAAATTATCGGTTATAGTAATGCTAAGTGACTAAAAAATAGGAGGGAAAAGATGGCAGCCTTAACATCTTTAAAAAAAGGCCAAAGGGCCCTAGTTAAACAAGTAACAGGCAATGGCCTTATCAAGCAGCGACTTTTAAAAATGGGCCTTGTGCCAGGAGAAACAGTGCAAATAGAAAAGATTGCTCCCCTAGGTAGTCCTATAGATGTGCTAGTCAAGGGTTACCACTTATCTTTGAGAAAAGAAGAAGCAAATTGTGTAGAAGTGGAGGTGATTTAAAGGCGATGTGTCCCCTAAGTATGGTAGAAAATGGCAGAGAAGTAGAGATTTTGCAGGTCAGAGGTGGTTTTGGCCTCTGTCAACGCTTAAGTCGCATGGGCATCTATCCAGGCACAAGGGTTAGGGTTCTAAATAATGGCCGTCCAGGACCGGTAGTCATTGCCGTAGGAGAAAAGCGGTTTGGATTAGGTTTTGGTATGGCCCACCGGATTTTTGTAAAGCTTTTAAGTTAGGGGGTAAAAGATGGATAAAATGGTAATTTGTTTAGGTGGTAACCCCAATGCCGGTAAAACAACGGTTTTTAACAATCTTACCGGCGCCCACCAAAAAGTAGGCAACTGGCCAGGGGTCACGGTAGAGAAAAAAGAGGGAGAGTTTGTTTATCAACAGAAGAAAATTCGGGTAGTAGATCTACCTGGAACATACAGTTTGACCGCATATTCTATTGATGAACGCATTGCTAGAGACTTTCTCATTAGGGATCATCCTGATGTCACAGTAGTCATTGTGGACGCTACTAACCTGGAAAGAAATCTCTATCTGGCGATTGAATTGCTGGAGCTAGGTGCAAATGTGGTCATTGATTTGAATATGATGGATATGGTGCGTCAAAAGGGGTGGCAAATAGATGTAAACAAGCTTTCGCAGCTGCTGGGGGTGCCGGTAGTGCCTACAATAGCAAGTAAAAGTGAGGGAATGGAACAACTAAAACAAGCGATATTAACGGCCGCAACCAAAGGGTCTCTGCCTTTCAAAATAGATTATGGTGCAGATGTAGAAAAAGTCTTAGATGAAATAACCGTCCTCATCAATCAACACAAAGATGGTAGTTTAAATGTATCTGCCCGCTGGTTGGCAATAAAACTCCTGGAAAACGATACCCAAGTAAAAAACTGGCTCCAAAATCTCACGAGAGGAAGAGAAATCATCACTAAAGCTACGAGTATGTCACAAGCACTGCAGCAGAAACTGGGAGAAGATGTAGAAACCTACTTGATAGAAAGAAGATATGGTTTTATCTCTGGCCTGGTGAAGGAATGTGTGCAGAAACCTATGGGTGTGGAAGAAAAGCTAACTCTTTCGGATAAGATAGATAAAATTGTCATCAATCGCTGGCTGGGCATTCCACTTTTTTTCTTTTTTATGTGGATTACATTTAAGTTAGTCTTTAATGTCGGGGCTCCTTTTGCCGATTATATAGATAGTGCTTTTGGCTGGCTTGGAGAGACAACAAAGCATCTTTTAGGTGAAAACTGGCTTTCCTCTTTAATCAGCGATGGCATTATCGCCGGTGTTGGTGGAGTACTAGTGTTTTTACCCAATATTATAATTCTCTTTTTAGCTATTGGTTTTTTAGAAGACTGCGGTTATATGGCCCGAGCGGCCTTTGTTATGGACAGGTTTATGCACGCCTTGGGGCTTCACGGCAAGTCATTTATTCCCATGATATTGGGGTTTGGTTGCAACATTCCAGGTATTATGGCCTGCCGCACTCTTGAATCTAGAAAAGACAGGCTTTTGACGATTTTGATAAATCCCTTTATGTCTTGTTCAGCCAGGCTTCCTATATATGTGCTTTTTGCAGGCACATTCTTTCCGAAACACGCTGGCACAGTCATCTTTATCATGTATGCCCTTGGTGTTGTTGTAGCCATCTTAACAGGGCTCTTGTTTAAAAATCTCTTTTTTAAGGGTGAAGTTGCACCTTTAATCATGGAACTGCCTCCTTATCGCTTGCCTACCTTAAAAAGTGTGCTTTTGCACATGTGGGAACGCTCGTTTATGTTTGTTAAAAAGGCTGGAACCATTATTGCGACTGGGGTTGTTTTGGTTTGGTTTTTATCCTCCATGCCTCCTGGGGTAGAATATGCCAGTGGTCAAAGTTGGATTGGGCATCTGGGTAAATTTTTTGCCCCGTTTTTTAAACCTGCTGGCTTTGGCTTCTGGCAGGCGGCTGTGGCCTTAATCTTTGGTATTCTGGCCAAAGAGGTGGTAGTAGGTACACTAGGCACCCTTTATGGCGTGGAAGAAGAAGGGCTGAATAAGGTATTGCCAACATATTTTAGCAAACTTTCTGCCTTTTCATTCATGGTTATGTCTCTGCTTTATATTCCCTGCATTGCCTCTATTGGCGTAATCAAGCAAGAGACAAATTCCTGGAAGTGGACGGCCCTGGCGGTAGGCTGGAGTTTGTTTGTGGGCTGGACGATGGCAGTTTTGTTTTATCAGATAGGAAGAATTTTTGGGGCTTAAGCGGTGAAAAAATGGTTGACTCAGAGCAGACAATATGATAAAAGCCAAACCAAATCGGGCCACAAAGGTCCTTTTGTCCCAAGAAGGATCTTCGTGGTTTTTTTTATTTTGAGGAAAGGAGGTGATGAAGTCAAAGGGCAAATGAAGTTACCAATTGATGTTAAATTACTTTTCCAAAATCATAAAGAGGAGGGAGCAAAATGACAAAAATGAGGAAATCATTGATGGCAATTGTCCTATTTTCGTTGATATTTTTACCATTATTGGCTAAGGCTGAAGAGAATAATGCCCCTTCGCCAAGCGTTATTAAGCTTTCAATTAGTGACATTGAGGCCACCCTTTCTGGTGGTGTAAGTGGGGCCTTCTTTTACTCCAATAACGAAGGTAGTGGTCATGGACACAATCGGGCCAGCAAATGGGTGCTTACCAATGACCTCTTTGACCTCAATCTGGAATCCAAGACCTATCCTGTATCTCTGGATATTGGGCTTGGGGGTGTGGCTACTCCATCTATCGTTGATAATATTTGCGAGGCTGATAGTACCGCTGATTTCAGAGTGGAATATGCCGATTTTTCGGTAAGTCCTATAGAAGGTCTTACTTTAGAGGGTGGACTTTTAGAACCAGTTGCCGGGTATGAAGATACCTATACCTTTAGGAACAAAAATATCACCGTTGGTGTTGTTGCCTCGCAACAGCCATACAATGCCTATGGCGCCAGGGCAACTTATACCATTAAGGGATATGGCGGCCCGGATGTGGATGTCTTTTATGGTTATTATCGCAACAGACTAGAAGATGGAGAGTATGCGGAATATATTAAACCACATGACGCCTGGGAGACAGGTTTTAGCACCAATGTTTTAAATACTGACATCACCTTGTATCACTACCATATAAATGGTATTCGTTCCCTGACCGGGATTGCCATTGAAAGGGATATGGACATTTTGTATGTGGCATTTAATATGGACTACTGGAAGTGGAGCAACTTTTTAAGAAGAGAAGAAGGTATAAAAGGTGACCACTCCATCGGGGCCGCGCTTTATGTTTCTGTAAGGCCTTGTAAGCCTTTTGAATTGCCTTTAAGGGTAGAATACATTGATCAGTGCAAAAGTGGTATTTACACTGGTGGTGCTGGTGATATTTATGCCATTACAGTTACGCCAACGATTTATTTTACAGATAACACCTACGCCCGGGTTGAGGGTGCCTATGTTCACAACAATGATGGCTTTGAAGATAGCGGGGGACATTCAGCCGATCACAAGTGGTATGTGGGCACTGAGCTAGGATTTAAATTCTAAAGGAATTTAAAAACGGCCGGCTCTTGCCGGCCTTTACTCAATTTTAGCCTCCATTGCTCTTTTCAATGGTTGGAATAACTTATGTTATTACAAGAGCTATCCAAAAACAAATATGGTTCAGGCAGTCATTATAGGCACATTACCATCGTTGCCGTTGAAATGATAATGTGAAAATTTGCTTATACTTACGTTCATGCTGCTTGGTGCTTATACTGCCTTGGCCTTAATATTTACCGCCAAGACTGTAATTCGCAAAGGAGAGAAATGAATGCATCCCGATTGGATGTTACCAGGTAAAAGTTTAAACGAAGGGTTACATAAACACTGTTAGGAGGAAAGAAATGAAAATCACGATTATCTACGATAATACTGCCTTGCCAGGGTTTGAAGCTGATTGGGGTTTTTCCTGCTTGATAGAAGCCTATGGGAAAAAAATATTGTTTGATACCGGAGAAATGTCAACCGTTCTGTTTGGGAACATGAAAAGGCTCAAGATAGACCCTACTTCTATTGATGAGGTTTTTATTTCTCATCATCACTGGGATCACTTTGGAGGACTGACCGACTTTCTGGAGATAAGTCCGGCTACAGTTTATCTCCCCCCTTCCTGTGTTGAACCTACTGGGGCAAAAGAGCTCATTTGGATAAAAGAACCCTGGCAAATTCATGAAAATATCTTTTCTACTGGGGAACTTAAAGGTATAGAACAATCCTTGGTAATCAAAATAGACAAAGGCTTGGTAATTGTTGTCGGTTGTTCTCACCCCGGGGTGGACACCATCCTTGAAGCCGCCTCGCAATTTGGGAAACCCTATGCCTTAATTGGAGGCTTGCATAGCTTTAAAGATTTTGAGCAGTTAAAAGAACTGAAACTTGTCTGTCCCACCCACTGCACCAAATTCAAAAAAGAAATAAAATCGCTATATCCTGAAAAGTGCATTGATGGGGGTGCTGGGAGAATAATAGAAATATAAAATCAGAATATCTAGTTTACCGAATTAATCACAAGTTTCAGTGGAATTAAAGAAAATCCGCGGCTTTAGATTAGATTTCTTCATCCACCAGTTGTTTATCCGCTAATTTTAAGTTATGATAGGCCCATGC
>JAGHCL010000049.1 GCA_021160485.1 Candidatus Desulfofervidaceae bacterium | reverse complement strand
GCATATTAGCATTACGATATCAGCCTTGCTCATAAGTCGTAGTAAGTGTTATTTTAACCTTTCTCCTTGCCAACAAAAATTCATTTCAACGATATTTTGTATGTTTTTCTATCTGTAATTTCATAGGTGGTCTTGAAATTTTAAGCCGTAGATGAAAGTTTTTTAGTACATATATTAATTGCAGTATAAATTAGAGCAGATAGTCACTCGGGCTTTATTATCTCCCATGGCACATCTTCGTCTTTTGCTTCTATGGCTGCACCCTGATTTTTTAAAAATATGTATCCATTTAAACTTGAGGCATCTTTAGCCAGACTGGTTAGGTTTATTTCTCCACCTTTTAAAGTCCGGATAGGGACATGGTGCAGGGCACTGAGCAAACATACATAAAGACTGCCACAAATACCCGAAAACACTTTCTTATTTACGCTTTTATAAAAGAATATCGTTTCTTTTATCTTTCTTTTATAGAAAAGGAGTCCTAGCCTATTATCCGTGCCATAACTATGGGGAATACCCTGTCTCTGAAATATTTTCACAATTTCTAATCCTAATAGATAAGGCCTCATTTCTGGCACAAAGATGGATAACTCTTTATCCTCCTTTATTGCTGCCTTGAGTTCTTTTATGCCTCTGTCTGAAGGCATGCCCCAAATGAGCAAAAGCTGTTTTATTTCTTCTAAACGCATCTTATCTTTCCTGAAATATCTATCCAGCCTGAAATAAATGCACTTGGGGTAATATCAAAGGCAGGATAAATGGCGGTGGGGTGAAATACTTCTCCCAGCCACATAAACACTTCTTCTTGAGGGCGTTCTTCTATCTGGATGGTTTCAATTTCTATTTCTTTTGGATATTGGACCAGAACATAAAATGGGATATGAAAATAATAGGCCAGTCTGGCCAGGGAGTAGGTGCCAATTTTATTTATAATATCTCCCTTTTTATTGGATCTATCTGAACCAGCAATGACACAGTTAACTACTCGTTGTTGCATTAAAATGGCAGCCTGATTATCACAAATAAGTTTAGCCGGGATAGATGCCTGGTCTAACTCCCAAAAAGTAAGTCTTGTTCCTTGAAGATAGGGTCTGGTTTCAGAAACATAAAAGACAGCCGTTTTCCCTATTTGGGCAAGGGCTTCATAAAGATAGAGAAGCTCACCATTTAAATTACATATAGTTAAAATGGAGGCTTCATGAGGTAAAATTTGGGCTAACTTTTGGGCCCGTTTTTTTCTTTTTTGTTCAAAAACGGTGATAATTGTTTTTACCATCTCCTTTATGTTAGGTATTTGCTGAGAGACTTCTTTTATCATCTCCGCCAGACGAAAAAAATCAAAAGTAGGACGGGCACGCTTGAACGCCCGGGCTGTTTTATCAATTTCTCTAGTTAGGATACAAGTATAAAAGAAGAGCAGTACTTGTCCGAAGGCCCTGGTCTTCATTTCTCTCAATACCTTAAGGGCCTCTTCTAAGTTTTTCACTTCTATGTATGTTTCAGCAAAAGGGAGCTTTGTTTCATCCAACACTAAAATAGAATTTCCTTCCATCCTTACAGGGTAGCAAAGGGGACTAAGCATCTATTGCCCCTACAAGGTTAAAGGCATATCCAATCATTCTCCTCTCCGCATCAAAGACCTTAATGTTACTGAATCCAATCTCACCTGTAATGAGATTGTCACTCACTACAAGCAGGGCAATTGCCTTTTTATTATAGAGCTGGGAGATGGTCAAAAAAGGACTTGTTACCATATCAACCGCAATTCCCCCCTGCCTGATGACATTATTAATAACCTCTTTTGTCTCCCGCAGTAGTGCATCCGTTGTCCAGACCTTACCTCGGTAGATATGTTTTTTACAAATTGCTTCAAGTGTGTCTGTTAATGATTTATCTGCCTGCGGGATAAACCCATCATTATTCACATAATACTTTGTTACTCCATCTCCTCTTAAAGCGCTTTCAGCTAAGACGAGCTCCCCAAGTTTTATCTCCGACTTTAAGGCCCCGCAGGAACCCAGTCTGATAAGATAATCCACTCCCCCTACACATAAAAGTTCAGTTATCAAAGCAGCATCAGGGGCATACATTCCTCCGTTTCCTACCGTTACCCGCTTCCCTTTATATTCTCCTGTCCAGAATGTATAACCAAAGGCACTAAAGTTTTTAACAGGATTTTTGAGTTTTTCTAAGGCCATATTTACCCTTTGTGGCTGACCACTCACGATGGCAATGTTGGCAAAATCTCCCGGTCTAAACTGCATTGCCTGAAGCAAATCCTGTGGGGAAATATGGATTTCACGTTCCATCATTGTTTTTTCTCCTAGACAAAGATTTCATCATTTACCGCAGCACGAGCGTGAGCATCAGTGGTTTCTACATAACTTCTGGCAATAAGGCGACAGAAGGGATGATATTTTTTGTTATACAAAATCCGTTGCACTCGTCCTGGTTGGCTATAGAATTCTCTGTTGGCCCAGGCCGCTAAACGCCCTAGGTCTTCTTTGCTTAAATACTTCGTCCGCAAGACAGCATGTTGAAAGTCCCATTTTCTTAAATCCCAATCTTCAGTGTAAGGCTCAAGTTCTTTATACATGGGGATACCCGGTAAAGGTGTCATAATTTGTAAGGCAGTCATATCTGGGTCAATCTTGTCAATCCTTTCTGTTCTATCTTTTATCTTTACTTCATCATCATCTGGGAAACCTACCATCCAGGTAACAACAGACATAATATTATTTTCCCGAAATAGCCGTACTGTTTCAGCTATCTGGTCAACGCTAATGCCCTTCTTTACTTTCTCCAGAGTTTCTTTGTCTACAGCCTCCATTCCAAAGAGACCACAGACAAATCCTATTTCCCTTAATGGTTTCAGCAAATCCTTATCCCGTAAATGATACGGAGAGCGGCCCATGAAGAAAAAAGGAACTTTTAGTCCTCGCCGTTTCATTTCTTCAATGAATTCTTCTATTCGGGAGCGATAAACATTGAAGTCTTCATCCATCATGCAAACAAATTTTACTCCAAATTTTTTCACCAAAAGTTCTATTTCTTCTGCCACCCGTTTCCCTGAACGAATGCGGTAGTGCGTCCAATCTCTGTTGCCTCTGGGGTCGTAGTTTGTCCAACCCACACAAAAACGGCACCCATTGGGACACCCTCTAGAGTGATAGGTCTCTACATAATGCCTGAGATAATTAAAACCAATATATTTATCCATAGGGAATAAATCATAGGCTGGCAGGGGTAAATCATCCAGGTTCTCAATCAGAGGGCGATAATCAGTGGTTTTGACTTCACCGTTATCCCTATAACTCAGGCCCTTTACTGAGGGAATATCAGGATCCTTTTTACTTAATTCCTTAGCCAACTCTGGTAAAGTGCGTTCAGTTTCTCCATAGAGAACAAAATCAAATTCTGGAGTTTTAGCAAGCATTTCCGGGGCGTTTGCCCCATAAAAAAAACCACCTACACATATCTTTACTTCAGGCATGGTTTGTTTAACCAGCTTAGCTGCTGCCTGGTAACGGGGATGAATAGCAGCCACTCCCGTTGTCTGTAAGGCATCACCCATGTAAACTAAATCAGGCTGGATCCCTTTGATAGCATCTATCATTTGGTTTTCATCCATACCTAAGGCCCGACAGTCTAGGACCTGAATGTTAATTTCTGGATACCATTCCCGCAAATTGGCTGCTAACTGGGCATGATTTACATTAATAGCGATGTGTTTACCCCAGGTAACCCATCCTCCCATAGGGGGTTGTAAGAATAGGACTTTCATTTTATGCCTCCTAAAAGATCTTAGTGGTTCGCGTATTATTTTTAATCTCTAATATATTATCCACTAAATCATGCATTTACGACACAAGATCAGCTTTACGCACTTTTCCTGAGGTTGTCTTGGGTAGGAATTGTCTAAATTCCACTACCCGGGGAACTTTGTAAGGGGCTAATTTTTTCCGACAGAAGTTAATAATTTCTTGAACTGACACATCAGTTTTAGGCACAATTACGGCCTTGACTACCTCACCCCGAATTCCATCAGGAACTCCCACTACCGCCACTTCCGCCACCGCCGGGTGTTCCTGAAGAATAAATTCTACTTCATTGGCATATACATTCAGTCCGCCTACGATAATCACTTCTTTTTTCCGTCCAGTAATATGTAAAAAACCACTTTCGTCTATATAACCTAAATCACCAGTATAGAGCCAGTCGTCTTTTATTACCTTTTGCGTAAGCTCGGGTTCTTTATAATAACCAGACATTATAAACCAGCCTTTAAGCAAGATTTCACCAATATGACCACTTGGCAAACTCTCTCCAGCTTCGTTAACTACTTTTACCTCCACCCAGGGGGCAGGTTGTCCGACAATACCAGGCTCAAGTTTTTTTTCTAAAGGAATACCTAGGGGCATGAGCACATTGGGAGCAGATGATTCGGTTAATCCATAACCAGTGACAAAATCAATCCACGGATAACGTTCACTAAAGGCCCTGATAACTGCCGGGGGACATGGTGCACCAAAGGACGCGAGCCACCTCACACTTTGAAGCATATTAGAGTCAACATCTTCCTGCAAAAGGAGACTTTGTAAAACAGTAGGAGGGCAAAAAAAACCCGTTACCTTGTGCTGATGAATATACTTTAAAAAGAGGTTGGGTATAAATCTTTCCATAAGCACTAAGGTGCCGGCTGAAGCAAAGGCAATTAAAATACCAACTAAACCGCCCAAGTGGGAAAAGGGGGCCAAGGCTAAATATACATCTTGAGGACTAAGATAGCCAAAGTGATTAAGGGTCATAACGGGAGAGTCTAAGTGGTGATAGGTAAGCACAATCCCTTTCGGAGAGCCAGTGGTTCCAGAAGTATATATAATGGCAGCGGGAGTAGTTTTGTCTGTTTTAAAGTCTAAATGGGTCTGGGAAAAAGATTTTAGCGGGTCTTCTAGAGAAAAGATAGTTTTTAAAGAAGGCGTTTGTTGTCTTATGAGATTAAGCGTGGATTTTCCTCTGGGAGCAGTTAACAGAAATTTTGCTTCGGCATGATTTAAAAACTGGATTACGCCTTCAGGTTTTGTCCCTTCGTCCAAGGGGATAACAATACCACCCAATGACCAAACACTTAAGACGGCTACTACATAGGAAAGATTATTCCATGACCAGATAGCCAGTTTATCTCCTGGTGTAAATCCCTCTTTTTTTAACAAATGGCCAAATCCATTAACGGCTGACCACAATTGATCAAAAG
>JAGHCL010000042.1 GCA_021160485.1 Candidatus Desulfofervidaceae bacterium | reverse complement strand
TATAAGTCCTTTATACCTAATTTGCAAGCCTCCTTCAGTCCCAGAAGGAGAGCAAGATATTCAGCTTCGTTATTGGTCTTTTCGCCTAAATAAATCCCTTTCTGTAAAATAACATCACCATCCGGGGCCAAAATAACAATGCCTGCTCCTGCCCTGCCTGGATTACCACGACTAGCACCGTCTGTATAAAGCGTATAAAAGCTATTCTTCAGATGCTTCTGTTTCGCCATTATTTTCTAAAATGCCTTTCCAATAGATGATTCGCTGACAGGTAGGACAGGTCATAAATTTATCGGAGCGTAATAATTCGTTATACTGCTGAGGAGGAATATGCATGTTGCAACCTTCACATACCTCTGCATCTACAGCCACCACTGCCCGTCCGTTTCTCCGTTCCCTGATAAAGTCATACCGCCTCAACAAATCTTCCGGCACAGTTTGAACCATCTCCTCCCGTTTTTTTCTTAATTCAACTAATTCTTTTTTAAGATTTGTAAAGGCACTTTCCAGTCTTTTCTTCGCTTCACTCAATCTTTGTTCCAACTCTTTTACTTTTTTCTCCCTCTCCGCTACATTCTTTTTAGCCTTTTCTATTTCTTCTAAAGCAACGAGTATTTTCTCCTCCCATTCTGAACTCATCTTTTCCAACTCGTCTATTTCAGTCAATAAAGCCTGATATTCCTTGTTCGTCTTAACCTCCAACATCTTCTGTTTGCTTTTCTTAATCCGATTTTCACATTCCTCTAGCTCCCACTCGGCATCCTTTTTTATTTTTTCTTTTTCCGCAAGTTCCTTCTGTGCCTCTGCCAACTCCTCTTGGGCCTTAGCTAGCTCCTGTTTTAAAGTAAGCAAGGCCTCCGGTTCAGTTTCCATCTTCTGGCTAATCTGGGTTATCTGAAGGTCAAGCTCCTGTAATTTGATTAGATTTAAAAGTTGTTCTCGCAAGGTTTCACCTCCTTAAGTTTTTAATATTACTTATAATTATTTTATTCTATATGGCGAAGCTTCTTCAAATATAAGAAGTTCCACCTTCTCACCCTTTTTATTCAAAAAATGCTCTATTTTCTTTTTTAATATAGGTAAAACAAACCTTTCTGATTCATAATGTCCTATTTCAACAATCAAAATAGGCATATCCTCAAAAAGTCGAGCCGGGTGATATTTAACCTCTCCTAAAACAAAGGCATCAATACCTTGTTCTATTGCTAAAGGAATTAAATCCGCTCCGCTGCCACCGCAAACACCTACTTTTTTTATCTGATTAGACTGGCCAATTACACGCACAAAAGAACAATCTAACTTAGTTTTAACAAGATTGATAAAGTCCTCAGCCGCTAAAGTCTTTTTTGCCATTCCCCAACATCCCAAGCCTGTACCAGGCAATCGCTTTGGCTGAAGAACACCCTGAATTTTAAATCCCAGTTGGTTTAAAAGGGCCGCACTTACACCATCGGCAATACTATCTAAATTTGTATGTAAAACCATAAGATTAAGATGGTGTTTAACCATCTTCATAAGCAAGTGAGCAACTGGATCAGAAGAAGTAATCTTTTTTAGGGGTGAGAAAATTAGAGGATGGTGGGTAACGAGCAGTTGTGCTTGTTGATTGATGGCATAAGTAATGGCCTTTTCTGAAGGATCTAAAGCAATAACGATTTTATGGACTTCTGCTGTTTCATCACCACATTGAAAACCTACATTATCCCATGGCTCTGCTAGATCCGGTGGGATAACCTCTTCTAAGTAATCTATAATTTCCTTAACTTTCATTGCCCAAAATAAAAAGGTGCGTTTTTAAAACGCACCTTTGTGAACTCCCTTGAGTAACCTTTGTAAAAAATTCAGTATTTTTAAGTTTAACAGCACCATCTTTCTACTGGTGGGCCCACCAGGAGTTGAACCTGGGACCTTCCGGTTATGAGCCGGTGGCTCTGCCAACTGAGCTATGGGCCCTGCTTCATAATAATACAACGAAACTACCCTTTGTCAACCTTGCCACAAAGGAAGAAAAAGTTTAAATTACCATTCAATGTTGGCAGAAGATACTTTTTTACACAAAACAGTCATTTCCATTTCCCCTTCTCTATTGCGACTTTTATTTTCATCATGTCATATACAGGTAAGGCATGAAGCCCCTTTGCCCAAGTCACAAATGATTTATGCTGGCTGGCATAGTATCCTGCCGGCATTCCTCTATTTAGGTCAGGATCAGAAAATGGCCACAATGGTAAGCCGCAGTCGGGATGGAGAACTAATCACCCCTGTATTTAAAAAACTTGGCTTTGAGGTGGTAAGAGGCTCTAGACACAGAGGTGGGATCGCTGCTTTAAAAAATCTGCTTAAGATACTTAAACAGGGCTATAATGTCGGTTTAGCTGTTGATGGTTCACGTGGTCCAGCGCGGAAGGTTCAGGGAGGCATCCTTTACCTTGCCATGCGGTCAGGTTATCCTGTAGTTGCAGTAGGTTTTGCCTATAAAAATAGCCTCAAACTGTTCACCTGGGATAGAATGGAAATTCCCCTCCCTTTTACCAAGATGGGAGTTGTTTATGGAGAACCCTTGTATCTACCTAAAAAATTAACAGATGAAGAGTTTGAAAAAGCCCGCCTTTATTTAGAACAATACCTGTTTTATCTAAACAGTAAAGCTAGAAGGTTAGTAACTCACTCGTAATACGTAAATCTGTATTCTGCACTATCATTTAACAAATATCCGCCAGCTTTGTTGGGTTACTTTAACAAATGTTATAAACGCATCAACACTTAAACGCTTAATCCAATGTATATATCTCTGGTAAACACCTATATTGCTCATTAAAATCTAATCCATAGCCAACAAGAAACCCGCTGGCTTTGAAACCGACATAATCTATTTTGACTTCTATTTCACGACGCTCGGATTTGTCTATTAAAGCACATACTTTCAAAGAAGCCGGTTCTCTTCGGGCCAAATGTTTTAATAAAAAGGCAATAGTATATCCTGAATCCACAATATCTTCTACAACAATTATGTCTTCTCCTTTGATAGGCAATTCCACATCTTTTGTCAAACGCACATTACCATCACTGTAGTCTTTTTCTCCATAACTCACCAGACGCACAAAGTCTATCTTTACAGGCAACTTTATTTGACGTGCCAGATCGGCCAAGAAGATAAAGGCCCCTTTTAAAATTCCAATAAGGATAGGGGAACGACCTTTATAATCCTCTGTGATTTCTTCCGCCAATTCTTTGACTCGCTCTTCAATCTGAGTCCGGCTTAAAACTAATTCTTTTTTCTGCATATCTGCTCCTTTCCTTTGATAAGACGTGTAATAGTCAAATTAACCGGCGTATCTATACCTGCAGCTTTCCCCAATTTGACAATCGCACCATTTAAGGCGTCTATCTCCGTCTTTTTCCCTCTTTGAATGTCTTGTAACATAGAGGGACGATGCGCCTGAGTTGGTGGAAGAAGTTTGGTATAGAAGTGTTCTATATAAGCCTCGGCTGATGGCCAAAACAGAGGAATATTATATGCCCTGGCAACAATAAAAATTTCTTTAATAATTTCATCCATAATTGTCTTTAACGGAAGAGTTTTTCCGAGAAGGCCATAGTTGACTTCTAGAATGGCCCCAAGTGCATTTAGGGCACAATTATATAAAATCTTGTCCCACAAATATGAAACAATATTTGAGGAAAACCGAGTAGGAATACCAGCCTGGGTAAAGAGATTGGCAATTTCTTCCAAACGGGATTGCGGAACATCTCCCTTTGGAGAGCCCAAGATCACATCATCGGCACAAACCGTAACCTTAACCTCCCCTGGCCCCATCAATTCTGCTCCAAAGATCACTCGGGCCAAGGAAACGTGATTGCTACCCAAAATTTCTGCTGCTGTTTCATAATTACCGTAACCGTTTTGAGCACATATAACCACTGTTTCCGGACCAACCAGAGGCTTAAGACTTTCTACTGCTGCTTGAGTATCATAAGATTTAACTGCAAGAATAATAATTCCATAGTTTTCTGTTGGAACTTCAGCAACACTCGTATATGCACCACTTAGTTTGACCCGATGTTCTCCCCAGATGCCAGTGACAGAAATACCATCCTGACGCACCTTGTCAACTATGTAGGAACGCCCGACACCTGTAACCTCATGACCTGCTTTTTGCAAAAATGCCGCAAATACGTGTCCCAAAGCACCTAACCCAAAGACCAGGACCTTCATATAGCTGCTTTAATTAACGTTTCTGTATTAGCAACACCGTCAATAGAACCGATATCTTCTACAATACTCAATACTTTCTCCCTCTACCATGGCCACCAGGTCATAGCGGCCAAATACTGCGTAAGCATACTTCACGCAAGGGCCTTTAACTTGTGATCAACTATTGGTTTTTTTTAACCCAGCTTGCTTCAGCGATCAAGTTTTCTTAACAGTAAAAGTGCAAATGTATCTTCAAGTTACAACTACAGACGAAGGACAAGTGTTAAATACTATATCAGAGTTATTTTAAATTATTTATTTTTTTAAAACTAATAGCAGCAAAACAATAGCCCTCCCCTTGCCAGTTCACCGGCACCCAGAGAAAATCTGCCTTATTTCTTGTTTGTTCCCGACTGGCAATGATAAGACGAAACTCATAATCTTTATAAGTCCGTTGGGGAGTTCGAAAAAGATCAAAGCTTAATTGCATACGGGAGTATTCTTTAAATCGGTTACGTTTAGGATGAAGCCAAAAATCATCTTTTTGTTGGAGCCATATCAGATAGGGAAAAATATCTTTTATAGATACAGGTGTTCCCAAGTTGAGTTCTCTTTCGGCCAAAATCCGTTTGTAAGCCTGCCAGAGTGAACTCACCAGCACTTCTCCCTTTTGCCCTTCACTGTCCAGTTTCTTGTGAAGCTCTTTAAGGGTAGAAGCTAGATCGGCTTTTGTCAGATTAACCTTTTGTACAAGTTCATATTGGGGACCATACCAGATTTTTACTTCATTTTTCGCCAGAAGAAACTCCAGAGTAAATAATCCTACTTTTAGCCTAGGCAATTGTCCAACTATTTTTATTTCTGGCAACTCCGCTGCCAACATACTACCCAGTCTAGTCTTATATGCCTCTTTCTGCCCGGCTATTTCTCCCTGAACCTGGTTCAAAAAATTCTGGGACTCTTCCAAAATAGACGTCAGGTTTTGGGCTCTTTTGTATTGCTGAATTGCTTCTTTTAAAAAACCCTCTAAGGCGAAAGGGGATACTTCCTTTAAAGTAGCCTTTTTATAATTTTTTAAGGCAAGGGCCAGCCTTTGGCAGGCTGTACCCGTCCGTTCCAGACCTTTTATCAAATTTGCCAGACTTGCTTCTTTATCTCCCATCATATATTGGCATGCACCTTTCTCATTTCTTCTTCTCTAACACCCAGCTGCCGCATCAGCTCAGCCACACAGGCTTCAAAAAAAATAAGGGTAGAAACTTCAAACAAGGTGCCCAAAGGTGTCAACGAAGATCCCATCAATTCACCAACTTCGTAATGGGAATATTGTTTAGGACGGGCTTTAGAAGGAATAACCACAACCAAATCTGCTAGCTGTGCTAAAGGCGAATCTGGATTGCTGGTTATAGCTATCACCTTACCCTTTAATGCCTTGGCAGCCTTGGCTGTTTCTATGACAAGAGCTGTTCTTCCCGAACCCGAGACTGCCAGAAGAATATCTCCTTCTCTTAAAGCAGGGGTAACCGTTTCACCGACAGCAAAAACTTTGATTCCAAGGTGGACCAGACGCATCGCAAAGGCCTTGGCCACAAGTCCAGACCTACCTGCACCAACCACATAGATACGAGGAGCATCTTTGACAGTTTGCACAAACTTTGCAAACTCTTCAGGATTAATTCGATCCGTTATATCGGTTATTTTCTGTAAAATTTTACGATAGTGCATGGTCTATCTCCTCTTTTAAAGTCATCACAGCCCTTTGAGGATCAGCGGCCTTGGTAACAAAACCACCTACGACGATAATGGCTGGTGCATAGGGAATTAATACAGGAATATCCTCTGGACTAATCCCTCCAGCAACACAAAGAGGAGTAGAAAATTTTTCTTTGAAGACACCCAGTTCCTGGAAAGATTTACCCTGGGTTCGTTGGACATCAATAGCTGTATGTAGACTGAAATAGTCAGGAGATAAAGGTGCTATTGCTGTTGCCCGTTGGACTTTATCTTCTATTCCGATAAAATCCACAACAAGCTGTTTTCCCATTGTTCTTGTCTTGTCAATAGCTGCTTTAATTGTTTCTAAAGGGGCGGCGGCACAAACAGTCATTATGTCTGCTCCAGCTTTAAAGACCAATTCTGCTTCTACGGCACCCACGTCCATGGTTTTTGTATCTGCCAGAATAAGTTTTTCGGGATAGCGTTCTTTTAATGTGGTAACAATATTTACTCCCACTGCTTTTAAGAGAGGAGTCCCCACTTCAAGAATCTCCACTAATGGGGCTACCATATCTGCAATTTCCAAAGCCCTTTTAGCATCCAAAAGGTCAAGGGCAATTTGCAACAAAGGCCGCTTCATATTTTTCTTTTAACACCGATTATAAACAAAAGCAAGCAAAAAACAGTCTTGGGCATTTCCCAAACTTTATCTAGAGCTTCCCAATTTGCTTATTTCCAAATGATTTCAACACAGGATAAAGGTAACTGCAATGCAACATTACACTTATTGTCTTAAATGTAGTTAGCGAGTTTATCTGGCAGCGGAGGATATAAATTACCAGACTCTACTTTAACATCTCTTTTTGGGCAAAGCTAAAGAAGGTATCATCACCCAGGATAATATGGTCAAGCACTGGGATACCCACAATTTCTCCGGCCTGCACTAGTTGTCTGGTTATTTCTATGTCTTCTTTACTGGGTTTTGGATTACCACTGGGATGATTGTGCATGAGAATAATGCCCCTGGCTGTTTCTATAATGGCTTGACGAAAGACTTCCCGGGGGTGGACAAGACTGGCTGTCAAAATACCCTCCGAAACAGTAACTTCTTTGATAAGCTGATTGACATTGTTTAGGAGAAGAACCTTAAATACCTCTTTCTTTAAATGTCGCATCAGGGGTAGATAAACAGCCGCGACTTCATCTGGATTTTTAAATCTTTTTCTTGCATTCTTTTGAGACTGGAGACGTTGACCAAGCTCAAAGGCAGCCGCTAGCGTTACTGCCTTTGCTGTTCCAATGCCCTTGAGGGAGTTGTATTCTTCTGGACTTCGACTGGCCAAATCGTCAATCGTTCCAAACTTGATAAGCAACTCTCTGGCCAAATCTACGGCCGTCTTTTCTTTCGTTCCCTTCCCAATCAAGATGGCCAAAAGTTCAGCATCACTTAAATGCCTAGCACCCAGTTTTAAAAGTTTTTCCCGCGGTCTTTCCTCCTCTGGCCAGGTAGGTATCTTATAGTGTTTCATCCCAACCCCCAGATATAAATAATAATTGCCCCCAGACACATACAGCCTGTAGCAAAAAGACGCAAAGGTATATGTTTTTCTTTAAGAATAATCCCTCCGTAAATTACACCAAAGACAGGACTTAAGCGTTTCACGCTAATCATATATACCGCCTTTGTCTGGCTGATGGCAATAACATGGCTTATAATCATCAAGGCAATAAAAAAACCCAGGATAAGACCTAGAGGAATAACATTTTTTTGCCTCAACTCAGGGTGCTTAGAGATAGAGGGAAGAAAAAACATGCCCAGGCCAACATAATAAAAAGCACCAAAAAATAGTGGATTTGAATGGATAATTGCCTTTTTTCCTAAGGCCGAAGTAATGGCATAAATTAATGCTACAAAAAGCATGAGCAACGAACCTTTTTCTCGCCAGAAGGCAGTAAAAACGCTTTTGAGGTTTAAAAAGCCACGGGGAAGGTAAAGTAAGTAACTGCCTCCAACCACAAGACAAATACCTACTCCTCCCCATAAATTGGGAAGTTCTTTTAAAATCAGCCAGCCTGTGAGGATAAGAAAAACTGGTGTAAAAGAAAGGAATGGTAAGGTTAAAGATAAGGGAGAAAGCTTTAAGGCCGCCATATAGAGTATTAATGCCAGAATTTCTAAGGGATAAAGCAAAAACAATGTAAACCAAAAATCTTTATCCAGAGAAGGCCATGGAAGAAATAAGATAGGTAATAAAAAAGGAATAGCATAAAAGGTTCGGATAGCTCCCATTTGCCAGGGAGAAAATGCCTTCAAATATTTTTTAGTAAAAACATCTGCTGTAGCCAGGGAAAAAGCGGAAAGCAGGGCCCAAAAAAACCAGCCCACTAATTTTTAACCTCATATAATTTTTGCCGATAGAGTTTGATCTTTTCCATTATTTCCTTAAGCTTTGATTTTTGCTCTTTCTTTTTATACATTTCTCTTATTTGGAGAATTTTATTCTGAACTTCCAAAAAGGCATCCACAATCTCAGGGTCAAAATGCTTATTTTTTTGGCTCTTGATAAAATCCAAGGCCTCTTCTACCTTGCTTGGGGGTTTGTAAACCCGTTTACTAGTAAGGGCATCAAAAACATCAGCAATAGCCATTATTCTACCTGAAAGAGGAATTTCTTCCCCTTTTAAACCTCTCGGATAACCAGTTCCATCCCATTTTTCATGGTGCGTCAGGGCTGTCTCCTTAGCCTTTTCTAGCAAAGGCAAATCTGTGCCCGAAAGGATTTCTGCCCCAATTAAAGTATGAAGTTTAATAATTTCAAATTCTTCCTGAGTAAGCTTACCCGGCTTCAGCAAGATAACATCAGGAATGCCTATTTTACCTATATCGTGCATAGGGGCAGCGTGGTAAAAAAGGTCGCATTCTTCCTCAGGCAATCCGAGGGCTTTAGCAATTACATAGACATATTTACTCGTTCTGATAATGTGGTCTCCTGTTTCATCGTCTCTAAACTCGGCTGCTTTACCCAGTCTCCTTACGATTTCCAGTTGTGTCTTTTTAATCTTATCATAGGCCCCTTGCAGATCTCTCGTTCTTTCCCTAACTTTATCTTCTAACTTATCCTTATAAGATTTTAATTCTAAAGCATTTTTTACCCTTAACTTTAATTCAACTAAATCTATAGGTTTGGTAATAAAGTCCCAACAGCCAAGTGAAAAGGCCTTCAATTTTGTTTCCCTGTCAGGATAGGCAGTCAAAATAATAACCGGAATAAGCCTTTCTTCTATAACTGGATGAAATCTTTCTAAAAATTCTATCCCATCCATAACTGGCATCCTTATGTCTAACAGGATAAGGTCCGGGAGAGCAAACATAGTTTTTTCCAAGGCTTCCTTACCATTGGTAGCCTTCAAAATAGTATAAGTTTCCCCAAGATATTCTTCTATAAGCTGAAGATTAAAAACCTCGTCATCTACTGCTAAAATTGTTTTAGGTATCATCTTCCTGTAAAATTTCTTCTACTTTCTGAATAAGTTTCTTTGCCTCTACCGGCTTTAGCACAACTCCTTTAACCCCTGGTTCCTTTAAAGAAATATTCTCTTCAAAACTGTAACCTGTTAAAAAGAGAACTTTCAAGTTGGGATTTATCTCTTTTGCCTTTGTGTAAAACTCTGTTCCTTCCATCTCAGGCATAATGAGATCTGTAATAATTAAATCAATTTCATCTTTTAATTGGGAATATATCTCTAACCCTTTCTTCCCATTCTTTGCGATAAATACGCGATGTCCAACTGAAACAAGAATATCTCTTAACACTTCAAGCACTGTCTCGTTATCCTCTATAACCAAAATCGCGCCAGTTGTTTTAGAACGAACTTGCCTAGAACTTATTTCCTGAACAGACCTCTCCTTCTCCCTTTTGGCTGCCGGCAAACAGATGCAAACTGTGGTGCCCTTTTTTAACTCACTGCTTATATAAATATAACCTTTGTGTTGTTTTACTATACCATATACCTGTGAAAGACCTAATCCTGTGCTTTTTCCTGGGGGTTTGGTAGTAAAAAACGGTTCAAAGGCCCTTTTTATTACCTCAGGGGACATGCCTACTCCAGTATCCTGAACAGATATGACTACATATTCCCCTTCAGGAACATTATAAGCTCCATCATATCCTTTTCCCAAATGCCTTTTATCCAACTTAATCCGCAATTCTCCTCCCTTGGGCATGGCATCCCTGGCGTTGGTAGCAAGGTTCATGAACATCTGTTGAATATGAACAGGAGACGAAAGGACGACATAATCGGTATTCCCATAATCTAACTCGATTTTTATATTTTCAGGTAAAATGCGTTTTAGCATTTTTACGAGCTCTTTTACTAGCGGAAGTAAATCCAATGGTTCTTTTTCCACATAACTCTGTCGGCTAAAATCAAGAATCTGTCGGATTAAAAGCGCTCCTCGCTGGCTTTGATTAACAATGATATCCAACCAATAGTGTAATTTGCGTTCTTTTACTTTACTACGCAAAATCTCAGCACTTCCAATGATAGCATTAAGAATATTGTTGAAATCGTGAGCAATCCCTCCTGCCATAGTTCCGACTGCTTCCATTTTAAGGGCCTGAAATAATTCCTCCTCGAGCTGTTTTCGCTCAGTCACATCTCGCACAATGGCCAGAATTAAGGTCTTTTCTCCTGTTTTAAAGATATTAAGGCTGACTTCAACATAAAATATAGTGCCATCTTTACGAGAATGAATCCACTCAAAAAACTGAGGTTTATCCTGAAGAACAGCCTGAATTTTTTCTTGCGCTTTTGATTTAGAACTCGCTCCATTTGGTTGTTTAGGAGGAGAAAAATCATAAAGATTGCGATTAAGCATTTCCTCCTTTTTGCAACCAAAGAGTTCTAAAGCCTTTTTATTACAATCAATAATTTTATTTCTGTCCATCAGGAAAATAGCATCATTAGCCATCTCAAATAGGAGCCGATATTTCTCCTCACTCGCTTTATGTTGTCTCAAAGTCTTTTGATTTAAATAAAGCTGAGCAATTAATTCAGCGGCTGTGTGGAGATGACGTTTGGCAAATTCAACAACATATTGAGGTTCTTCTTTATACTTCTCTGCGGCTCTTTTTAATTCTTCCAAAGGCAATTGATACAATCCAGCAATTTTCTTCAAAGCTTCTTTATCTCGGGGAGGAGACCCGTAAGCAAAACTTATAGCACCAATTATCTTTTTATTAGCAATAATAGGAACAGCATAAATACTTAATCCCCCCCGACATGACTTAAGATCAAAGGGTTTACCTGTTTTAATGGCAATTTTAGAGGTTTCTGTCCAGCAGGATTTATGGCAAAGATTTTTCCCACTTTTAACTGAAGCTGAACGGAGAAGACGGCACCAGGAGGAAAAAAGAGCACATGCACAATCACCACTTATTTCATACACAGTGGCAGATATTCCCAAGGGTTCCAAAAAACTATGGATAATGTGTTCTAATGTTCCTTTTCCTACCGTGTTTACTAACTCACAGTGCGCACTTAATGAAGCTGACCTCTTACAAGAATATGATAACTTTCTCATAATTTCTCAAATGGATTTACTGCTCAATCCAAAACTGTCTTTTATTAGGTAAAAACACTGGTTGCTGGGTAAGTTCTACTACCTGACCTGTAGAAAGCTGAACGTAAGTTTTGGTCTTACTACCCACCTGCTTTGTTGTAATGCTTTCACCAATAGCTGGCGCCCCTTGACCAATGTGAACCCGGGCTTTAATTTGATTATTTTGAAATGCGGTATCTAACAAAATACTAGGCTGTTTATAAGGAATTCCTGCTTTATAATAAAGCGAATAGAGATAACTATCTCCACCAAAACCACAAACATCACTATTAGGCTTAAAAGTAGTAAACATGGCTAATTGACCAATAACAGCTGGTTTAGAGATATTTCTCTCGGTAGGGGCATTAGTGTCAAGGGCCCTTTTCCAACCATCATAGTTATCGGCAATATAATTAACACAAGCATCCCAAGTAGTATTGCCATCACAGTTGCTTACAGTTAAATTTTTAACCGCGGTAACAACCATCTCACCACACCCACAAGTCAGGTTACCATTAGTATCCTGTCTCTTAGCCGGTTGATCATCGCTGCAATAATCTACCTGCCCACCTTCACACATACAAATGTAATCTTCAATATCAGCCGACACAGTAATATCGGTTACATCTTTTATATTTGTCACTTTACTGCCACTTGTAGTATATCCCCAATTACCATTATTGTAACCCCACGAGGTATCTTTTACACCATAAATATACTGAGGGTTCTCATCTGTCTTATCACTTTGGCCAAAAAATTTGCCTGTGCCAAAGAAACACCAGAGGTTTCCCTTTTCATCAAAGGCCAATTCAGGTGCAGCCGTGATTGGGGCATCGGTATCGCAAAGAGTAGTTACCTTCCAGTTAGTAATGAAACCACTGGCATTTTTAATAGGAGTTTCTTTATTTGTTAAAATCCTCAATATACTGCCTGTTAAATTATTTCCCTGTTTTTTTACTGTTCCACAATAGATAGCATCCACATTATAATCATTATCAGGGTCAACAGCAATACAATCACCGACATAGGTATTGTTACCCACTTCTAACTTGCCTACCAAATTACCTGTTTTTAAGTCAATGACATAAAGATAACCTTTGTTTGGCGGGATATCCCCATCATAATCAGTTGGGCCAGAACCTAGAATAACATACCAGTGGCCATTTTCATCAGCTGGACCAACCCTGACAATGGCCGGATAAGAGGTAGTGAAGTTTAAATCAGGATCAGAAAATTCCCAAAGTAGTGATGGGGCTTCCGGGTCAGTAATATCTAAGGCAAAAATAGAGGAATAGCCAACCTTCTTGCCACCTACTGTGGGCGCATCAGTAGGGGGATTGGGACTGCCTCCAAAGCGCATCTCACCAATAAGAATAGTGCGCCAGCTATCTTTTGTCTTAGTAGTACTGGCACTTCCGTCAATGCTTGCGTCTATGAGCATTGCCCTTTGGTCAACATAGTAGATGTGGCAATAATCAGGATAGGCTAGATATTTTACATAAGGCAAAGCGTTCATGGGAATATACACCCAGAGTTCTTTACCGGGTTTTTTGTCTTCAGGGTCTTCAAGAATGGCTTTTAAACCAGGATGATCAGTATCTGGTGAAGCTTCTTTAATCTTACCTAAGTAAAAACAATGCAACATGCCGTCATTGGCCCCAACAAATAAGTAATCGTTACGCTTGATAGGATTTGCCGCTGTAGGGTCATAAACCCTTTCTTTGATGAAATCGGCGTAAGTTGTATCATTATATCTGATGTTATAGGTATTAAGGGCAAAGTGAGATAAAATTCTGGGAGTGGAATAAACAATATCCCCAAGCTTCCAGACATGCTGCGTGCCACTTATCGTCAGAGCTCTATCTCGATGTCCTTTGGTGCAAGTAGTAGAAGAACAGGTGCCATTGTCGCTGTCCAAACAAATATCCACATCTTCTCCTCGCACATAATTAATAATATTTCGGGCATCTGTATCATCGCATGCCCTTAGATACGCCTTTAAAGTAGAAGCATCACTATCTTTAAAGTCAATCAAAGATGAACCATCGGTTGAGGTATAAATGCTCCTATTATCTGCATTTGTTTCCCACAATTTTTTACCCGCATTCCAGATAACAGCAAAATTCGCTAGTCCTTTCGTTTCATCGGGTGAGCATGGAAATTCTACATTGCCATATTTATCAGAAGAATATATATGTCCTACGGTCTTGGTACCGTCATTGTAGAATTTAAGCACTTTATCTTTATCCAGCTCTAATTGGGCCTTAACATTTGTTCCACTGGCATCATGCGATGAATCCGTGTCTTCCCTGATCTGACCATACGGATCCACCCAGAGTCCCTTTAATTCACCTATCCAAGAGAGTTCTTCATTGTTCTCACCGGTTAAAGAAGGTAAAAAATAGGCCTGGGCGAGGCAACCGCTGCCCCGGGTAGAGGTAGAAAGCACAGATACGGCTGTGCCGGAAGAAGCGCGCTTGAGGATATCAGCAATGGCCTGTAATAGTGCATTTTCCAATTCATATCCGTTTTGGGCTTCATAATAATTATCAGGCATGTTATCCCCATTTTGATCCCATTCATTTTGTAAGTCAGGTATATCATTATCGTTTTTGTCTATAAAACCTCCATACTTAGCTGTCTTCTGAAGTAAATCTTTGCCAACCGGAGATTCATCAAAGGCAAATACGGTGTAAGTGGTTAAATTTTGGGTGCTTTGGAGGTCGGTTCTTAAATCGTTTGTGTGGGCATAATAGGCAACACCTTCTAAATAATATGTTCCATCCCGGGAATTAGCCTCAGTGCATTTTTGACTACTATAACCTTCGTTACTAGCAATTTTATCCATCCATCCTTGCACATTAAATCCGTTAGGGTCTGTTACAGGGTTACCCCAACAACCGCCAGGGATATTTTTATCCTTTGTTGATTCTCCGTCAGTCAGAATAATCACAAAGTTCTTTTGACACCAGTGTTGGATTGGGTCATGGGCGGCATAATTTCTATTTTGATAAGCACTATCAATTGCCTTAAAGAAACGTATGGCTTCGTAAAGGGACTCAGCCAATGGTGTCCAAGTAGAAGGATCTTTATTTTGGACACTTGTCACAAGATTCATATTCTCTCCGGGTCCAGAAATCCAATCAGATATATATCCACCATCATCATTTTTGTTTCCGCCATCTTCAAATTTTGAACCATATTTGTTAAAAAACATAATTCCAAATCTAACCTTATCCCATGTCTTCTGAACAATACCGATTTGCTCTTCTGAAACTTTAATTTTTATTTGGTAACAGTCACTTCCCCAAGAACCTACGCAAAATTCTCCATTATGGACGTAAAACTTTTTCTGACCAGTATACGGAGTATATGGACCAACATCAGAATACTTTTTATAATAATCTCTATCTGGACTTTCTGCCCCCTCTAGGTACTTCGTCTGGCCAGTACTTGCCCTCGGTTCCTGTTTGCCACCAACCAGCACCTTTCTAACTA
>JAGHCL010000210.1 GCA_021160485.1 Candidatus Desulfofervidaceae bacterium | reverse complement strand
TGTTTTTAAAAACTATTTTAAAAGACGCCTTTCCCAGGGTCTGCCCTTTAAAAAGGCCATCTTTGCTGTAGTTCATAAACTTGTTAGGGTTATTTATGCCTTGCTTACTAAAAGGGTGCTTTTTAACCCAAATCATTGCTTATAGTTGACTCCTTTACGAACTTCAAACGCTAAAAATAAAAAGAGATTCTTTTCCCAGTATAAGGCATACTTACTTGACTTCTACGCTTGCACCTACCTCTTCAAGCTGTTTCTTAATGTCTTCAGCCTCTTCCTTAGACACACCCTCTTTTACAGGTTTAGGAGCACTATCTACCAATTCTTTAGCTTCTTTTAATCCTAACCCAGTTATAGCCCTTACTACTTTGATAACCTGAATTTTATTACTGCCTACACTGCTTAAAATCACATCAAATTCGGTCTTTTCCTCAGCCGGAGCTGCCTCTCCTCCCGCAGCTGCACCAGGAACCGCGGCTGCAACCACAGGGGCAGCTGCCTGAACACCAAATTTTCCTTCCAACTCTTTAATCAACTCAGATAGCTCTAACACTGTCATATTAGCGATGTACTCTACCACATCTTCTTTCGTAATTTCCTTCGCCATTTTTTAAAAACCTCCTTATTGTTGTTTTTCTTTTTCTTTCTTAATTGCCTCTAACACATTAAGAAAGTTGGCAATAACTCTGTAAAGCAAACTAACAAAGTTCCTAGGAACTGCATTCATTGCCCCCAGAAGTTGAGCCAATAGTACCTCTCTATTGGGCAGCTTTGCCAACGCTTCTATGTCTGCAGGATGTAAAATCTTCCCTTCTAAAATTCCACTTTTTAGCTGAAACTGCTCAATCTTTTTCTTAAACTCTGCCAAAACTTTGGCCAAAACTACAGGATCCGTATAAGAAATAGCCAAGGCATTATTGTTAATAATCTCTTCGTCCTTTAGGTTCTCTACAGCTGTACCTTTAGCTGCACGCCTGATTAAAGTATTTTTGAAAACTTTATATTCCACATCTGCTTCACGTAATTTACGCCTTAATTCGTTCATCTGTTCTACTTTAATTCCCTTAAAGTCCGTCAAAACCACTGCCTTGGCTTTTTTTAACTTTTCATGTAACTCTTCTATCAAAGCTGCTTTTTCTGAACGGCGTAACAACTTTCTCCTCCTTCTTTAGTATTAACTAACAAGATCCCTTACGGAAGTTGTATCAACTTTTATTCCTGGCCCCATGGTTGTAGAAACGGTAATTCCTTTTATATAAGTTCCTTTTGCACTTGCTGGTTTTAAACGAATAATTGTTTCTAAAAGGGTCTTAAAATTATCCAAAAGTTTTTCATATCCAAAAGAAACCTTACCTATCGGGGCGTGGACAACGCCACCTTTATCTACTTTAAACTCAATCTTACCACCTTTTAGTTCTTCAATGGCCTTGGTCACATCAAAAGTTACAGTACCTGTCTTGGTGCTTGGCATCAATCCCCGTGGACCAAGAATACGTCCTATTTTAGCCACTTTACTCATCATATCTGGTGTAGCTACAACTTTATCAAAATCCAACCAACCTGCCTCAATCTTTTTAATAAGCTCTTCACCACCTACATAATCTGCACCAGCAGCCTGGGCTTCTTTTTCCTTCTCACCCTGAGCAAACACCAATATTCTAACTTTCTTTCCCGTTCCATGAGGTAAAACCACTGCACCCCTTACCATCTGATCTGCATGGCGCGGATCAACACCCAAATTTACAGCTACCTCTACTGTTTCGTCAAATTTGGCGGTAGCTGTTTCTAAAGCTAATTTTAAGGCTTCTTCAACAGGATAAGCTTTACCTGGTTCTATCTTTTTCTTCGCTTCAACGTATTTTTTGCCGTGTTTAGCCATCAGTCCTCTCCTTAATCAACAATTTCAATACCCATGCTCTTAGCTGTTCCCTCTATTGTTCTCACAGCCGCTTCAAAGGTAGCCGCGGTTAAATCAGGCCATTTCTTTTTAGCAATTTCTTCAAGTTGTTTACGTGTTACCTTCCCTACAATCTCTTTCTTGGGAGTATGAGCCCCTTTCACAATTTGAGCCGCTTGTTTTAAAAGAACTGAAGCTGGAGGAGTTTTAGTAATAAAGGTAAACGATCTATCAGCGTAAACCGTAATCACAACCGGAATAATAGTTCCTTCTTGATCTTTTGTCTTGGCATTAAATGCCTTACAAAACTCCATAATGTTCACACCATGTTGACCCAAAGCCGGACCCACTGGAGGCGACGGTGTTGCCTGCCCGGCAGGAATTTGTAAACGAATGGAAGCAATTACCTTTTTCGCCATATAATAACCCTCTTCAATTAAATTTTAGCTAATTGAATAGCATCCAATTCTACCGGAGTTTCCCGTCCAAAAATGCTAATAAGCACTTTTACTTTTCCTCTATCTGGAAAGATTTCATCTACCCTTCCGGTAAAGTTTGTAAAAGGACCATCTATAATCTTTACCTGATCCCCTTTCTCCAAAGTAAACTTTGGTTTCGGCTTCTTTGCCCCTTCTTCCATCTGTGCCTTTATCTTCTCAACTTCCTCTTCTGGAATAGGAACAGGATTTTTCCCACCTACGAATCCGGTAACTTTAGGCGTTTTTCTCACTAAGTGCCAAAGGACGCTCCTCAACTCTGTATCCTGATCAAGGTCCATACATACAAGGACATAACCAGGATAAAACTTACGTGAAGAAGTTACTTTCTCTCCTTTGACCAATTCTACCACCTTCTCAGTTGGCACTAGGACTTCCTTAAAAGCACTCTTTATTCTTTCGTCCTTCTCGTTCTGAATTCTTTCCTCAAGCCAAGCTTTAACCTTTTCTTCAAAACCAGAATAAGCATGGATTATATACCACTTAAAAGCCATTTTACCCTAATAATTTCCCTATAATTATTGTATAAATAAGATCAATAATCCCAAAATAAGCCGCTACTAATACGACAAATATAATCACAACAAAAGTAGAACCTATCATCTCCCGCTTACTAGGCCAGGTAACTTTTTTTAATTCAACTTTTACCTCACGTAAAAACTGTTTTACCTGTTCTACCCAGTTTAGTTTTGGAGACTTAACTCCTTTTAACACTTCGCCTGAAGCCTTAACTGGTTGTTTAGACTTATCACTTACTTTTTTGTAAGCTTTATCTACCACTTTTTCTTTTTTCTTCTTTCCCATTTTTAACTTAAGTTTCTCTTAACTTTATTGAAGCAACAAAATGGCAGGCCAGGAGGGATTTGAACCCCCAACCCCCGGATTTGGAGTCCGGTGCTCTAGCCGTTAGAGCTACTGGCCTGCAACGCTATTTATCATTTCACTTCTTTATGTGGTGTATGTGCCCGACAAAAGGGGCAATATTTCTTCAACTCCAACCTGTCCGGAGTTTTCTTCTTATTTTTCGTTGTTGTATAGTTACGTCTTTTACACTGTGTACACGCCAGATGTATGATAACTCTCATTTTTTACTCCAAGATTTTAGTAACGACACCAGCGCCTACAGTGCGACCACCTTCTCTGATCGCAAAACGTAGCCCCTCTTCCATCGCTATCGGCTCAAGCAAGTTCACCTCTACCCTTACATTGTCCCCGGGCATCACCATCTCTACTCCTTCAGGCAATGTCACCACACCCGTCACATCCGTCGTCCGAAAGTAAAACTGTGGCCTATACCCAGTGAAAAATGGCGTGTGACGACCACCTTCCTCCTTCGTTAATACATACACCTCCGCCTGAAACCTCGTGTGCGGCGTAATCGACCCGGGCTTCGCTAATACCATCCCACGCTCTACTTCATCCTTACCGATACCACGCAATAACACACCAATGTTGTCTCCAGCTCGACCCTCATCTAATATCTTCCGGAACATCTCAATACTTGTCGCTACCGTCTTGCGCGTCGGCCCTAACCCTACTATCTCTACTTCTTCTCCCGGCTTGATTATCCCTCTCTCTACCCTTCCTGTCACAACCGTACCACGTCCACTAATGCTAAATACGTCCTCTATCGGCATTAAAAATGGCTTGTCTAATGGCCGCACCGGCTCAGGTATATACTCGTCCATCGCATCTAATAGCTCCCATATCTTCCCACACCATTGACATTCACGCTTACCACACCCACATTCTAAGGCCTTTAACGCACTGCCTTTTATCACCGGAACATCATCACCAGGAAATTCATATTTGCTAAGTAATTCCCTTACCTCTAGCTCCACTAGCTCAATAAGCTCCTCATCTTCTACCATGTCCACCTTGTTCACAAATACAACTACATACGGCACCCCTACCTGACGCGCTAATAGTATGTGCTCCCGCGTCTGCGGCATCGGACCATCATCCGCCGCCACTACTAATATCGACCCGTCCATCTGCGCCGCTCCCGTAATCATGTTCTTAATGTAGTCCGCATGCCCAGGACAGTCTATATGTGCATAGTGCCTCTTATCCGTCTCATATTCCACGTGCGCCGTCGCTATCGTAATCCCACGCTCCTTCTCCTCCGGCGCCTTGTCTATCTCCTCAAATGGCACAAATTCCGATAAGGCCGCATTCGCTAATGTCCTCGTTATCGCCGCCGTTAATGTCGTCTTCCCATGGTCTATGTGCCCTATCGTCCCTACATTAACATGCGGCTTCTTACGCTCAAACTTCTGCTTCGCCATCACTTAACCTCCTCAATATTTTAGCGCACACCTTCTTTTTTTTCCTTCATCAGAGCCTCCGCTATCTTAGCAGGCACAGGCTCATAATGAGAAAACTGCATTGTATATGTTGCTCTACCCTGCGTCGTTGACCGTAAGGTTGTAGCATATCCAAACATCTCTGCCAAGGGGACATGTGCTCTAATTACCTGAGCATTTTTCCTCATTTCTATTCCTGTAACCTTACCCCTTCTGGCAGTAATATCACCCATTACATCGCCTACATATGATTCTGGAACAATCACTTCCAACAACATAATAGGTTCTAAAAGTACTGGTGATGCTTTTTTCACCCCTTCTTTAAAGGCCATAGAAGCTGCTATAGCAAAAGCCATTTCTGAAGAATCCACTTCGTGATAAGAACCGTCAACTAATTTTACCTGTATATCTGTAGCCGGATAACCAGCAATAACCCCGCGTTCCATAGCTTCTTTTACTCCCCGCTCTACCGCGGGAATATACTCCTTAGGAATCACACCACCAGTAATAGCATCTATAAACTCAAACCCCTTTCCAGCAGGTAATGGAGTTAACTCTAACCAAACATGGCCGTATTGGCCCCGTCCACCCGTCTGTTTAATAAATTTACCTTCCACTTTAACAGGTTTGGTAATTGTCTCCCTATAAGAAACCTGCGGACGGCCAACATTGGCTTGGACCTTAAATTCACGGCGCAAACGGTCTACAATGATTTCCAGGTGCAATTCTCCCATTCCAGAAATGATAGTCTCACCGGTTTCCTCGTCATATTTGACTCTAAAAGAAGGGTCCTCTAATGAAATCTTATGTAAAGCTGCCCCCAACTTTTCCTGGTCATCTTTTGTTTTGGGTTCAATAGCTACTGAAATCACTGGCTTAGGTACTTCAATCGCTTCCAACAGAACCGGAGCCCTTTCATCACACAAGGTATCACCAGTGGTAGTTTTACGCAGCCCGACCGCAGCTACAATATCTCCAGCATAAACTTCAGTAATTTCTTCCCTTTTATTGGCGTGCATTTTAAGCAAACGTCCAATCTTTTCCTTTACTCCCTTACTTGCATTTAATACCGTGTCCCCACTCTTTAAACTGCCAGCATAAACGCGTAAAAATGTTAAGTGCCCCACATAAGGGTCAGTCATTAATTTAAAAGCCAAAGCAGTAAAAGGAGCATCATCAGCAGGCAATCTTTCTACTTCTTCACCATCTGGTGTCTTTCCCTTTACAGGCGGTATATCTACAGGTGAAGGTAAATAATCAACAATCGCATCTAATAATTGTTGAATGCCCTTATTCTTAAAAGCAGAACCACAAAGCACTGGAACTAACTTTAATTCTATTGTGCCTTTACGCAACGCCCGATGAATTTCTTCTTCTAAAATCTCTTTTCCTTCCAAATATTCTTCCATAATAACTTCATCAAAATCGGCCAGAGCTTCTAACATCTTATCTCGATATTCCGCGGCCTCAGCCTGAAACTCCTCCGGAATAGGCACATATTCATATCTGGCCCCTTGGGTGGCTTCATCATAAATAACCGCCTTCATTTTTATCAGGTCAATAATCCCAGCAAAATTGTCTTCTTTACCCATAGGAAGCTGAATAGGCACAGGATTAGCCTTTAGTCTATCTACCATCATGTTTATACAACCTTGGAAATCAGCCCCCACTCGATCCATCTTATTAATAAAGGCTAGCCGGGGAACGTGATATCTTTCTGCCTGCCGCCAAACTGTCTCTGATTGCGGTTCTACACCTCCAACTGCACAGAAGATACCAATAGCACCATCCAGTACCCGCAAGGCCCTCTCCACTTCAATGGTAAAATCTACGTGCCCTGGAGTGTCTATAATGTTAATGCGATGTTTACGCCAGAAACAGGTTGTCGCGGCAGAAGTAATTGTAATCCCGCGCTCTCTTTCTTGCTCCATAAAGTCCATCGTGGCTGTACCATCATGGACTTCACCAAGGCGATGGGTAAGACCCGTGTAGTATAACACCCGCTCTGTTGTTGTGGTCTTACCGGCGTCTATATGCGCCATAAATCCTATATTTCTAACTTTTTCAATCGGTATAACTCTTCCCACGACTACCACCTATAATGCGCAAAAGCACGATTAGCTTCTGCCATTCTATGGGTATCTTCCTTCTTTTTAATGGCTGCGCCACGGTTATTGTAAGCATCTAAAAGTTCGTTGGCCAGTTTATAGACCATACCTTTTTCGGC
Organism: Candidatus Desulfofervidaceae bacterium; assembly: GCA_021160485.1. Lineage (GTDB taxonomy): Bacteria > Desulfobacterota > Desulfofervidia > Desulfofervidales > Desulfofervidaceae > JAJSZL01. The sequence continues at coordinate 6,014 of JAGHCL010000210.1, read as the reverse complement.
CCTAGCACGGGCACTATTGATAATCCATTTTACCGCTAGACTTACCCGACGATCAGGGCGAACCTCTATTGGTACCTGATATGTAGCACCACCCACACGACGAGATTTTACTTCAATTACCGGTTTTACATTTTCAACTGCCTTTTCAAATACCTCTAGAGGATTTTTCCCTGTCTTTTGTCCGATAATATCCAATGCTTTATAAAAAATAGATTCAGCTACACTCTTTTTCCCATCACGCATCATACAGTTGATAAACTTCGCTGCTAATACGCTCCCATATTTAGGATCAGGCAATATTTGTCTCTTTGGTACAGGACCTTTTCTTGGCATCTTTCAAACTCCATTATTTTGGCTTTTTGGCCCCATATCTGGACCGGCTTTTTCTTCTATCTTGCACACCTGCTGCATCTAAAGCACCTCTAACAACTTGATAACGCACGCCAGGCAAGTCCTTTATACGCCCACCTCTAACTAACACTACGGAGTGCTCCTGCAGATTATGACCAATGCCAGGAATGTAGGCTGTCACTTCTATACCATTTGTCAAGCGCACACGACATACCTTACGTAAAGCAGAATTAGGTTTTTTAGGGGTAGTCGTATACACCCTCACACATACCCCCCGCCTCTGTGGACATCCCATTAACGCAGGAGCGGAACTCCTCTTTTTTATTTTCTCTCTCCCTTCTCTTATCAACTGGTTAATTGTTGGCATTACTTACTCCTCCCATTTTTTAGGGCACACAAGGTCAGCTTTATTACAGCTTTTCTGTCTTTTTGTCAAGTGCTTTTCAAGAAGCAACTTGACTTTTTTCTTTTTCTGTCCCTCGCTCTATCTCTTTTTATTCTTCTTCAGGACTAATCTCTGGTTGTTCTGTCTCTAATTGGACTGAACGATAAATATCTAGGCCAGTACCTGCCGGTATGAGCCGCCCGATAATAACATTTTCTTTCAAACCTCGCAAGTAGTCCACTTTCCCTGCCACCGCAGCATCGGTTAATACTCTGGTTGTCTCTTGGAAAGAAGCAGCCGAGATAAAACTTTCTGTGCCTAAAGAAGCCTTTGTAATACCGACAATTACTGGCTCAGCCTGGGCAGGCTTGCCACCTTTGGCTAAAATTCTCTCATTTTCTGCTTCAAAGGTGTGTTTTTCTACCAATTCACCTACGATGAAATCTGTACCTCCGGCATCTACAATCCTCACTTTTTTCATCATCTGACGGATAATTACCTCAATATGTTTATCATTAATTCTAACACCTTGAAGACGGTATACTTCCTGAATTTCATTCAAGAGATACCTGGCTGTTTCCTTAACACCCCGGACGCGTAATAAATCGTGAGGATTAACAGGACCTTCAGTAAGGGCCTCGCCTGCTCGGACATAATCGCCCTCGTGCACGGTTACGTGGACACCAGGAGGAACAAGGTATGCCCGGGCTTCTCCTACTTCAGGGGTAACAATTATTCTTCTCTTACCTCTTTCTTCTTTACCAAAGGATACATAACCATCAATTTCGGTAATAATCGCATGATCCTTTGGTTTCCTTACTTCAAACAAATCAGCTACTCTGGGCAAACCACCGGTAATATCTTTAGTCTTACTGGTTTCACGTAAGATCTTTACTAGAATGTCTCCAGCGTATACCTGTTCTTTCTCTTCTACAACAATTAGTGCTCCTACTGGTAGGTAATAAATCGCCTTACTACCAGTTGGGGTATTTACCACATTGCCTTCCTCATCCACAATCGCAATCCGAGGACGGTAAGGCGTGCCCTTAAATTCCATTACCACCTTACTTACTCTACTTGTTACCGGATCCACCCTCTCCTGAATAGTTACACCCTCAATCACATCTTCGAATTTCACCCTGCCACTTACTTCCGTTAAAATTGGCGATGCATAAGGATCCCATTCTGCCAATAATTGGCCAGGTTTTACTTCCTCTCCATCTCTTACCTTTAACCGCGCTCCATAAATCACTGGGTAACGTTCACGTTCACGTTCTGCTTCTAAAATGGCAATTTCACCATTACGGTTCATTACTACTAAATCCCCTTCTTTTGTTTCTACAGCGTTTAGATTTATAAACTTAACCTGACCACCATATTTCGCTTCAAGAGTAGTCTGTTCCACTGCCTTGCGGGCAGTTCCACCAATATGGAAAGTTCGCATCGTCAGCTGCGTTCCAGGTTCACCAATAGATTGAGCGGCAATAATTCCTACCGCTTCACCAATATTCACCATTTTCCCTGTGGCCAAGTCTCTACCATAACACTTAGCACATACACCCCATTTTGTCTGGCAGGTAAGAACAGAACGGATTTTTACCTTCTCTATGCCAGCCTCTTCTATCTTCTGAGCCGCCTCTTCATCAATTTCTTCATTTGCTTTAACAATCACTTCTTTTGTATATGGGTTTACAATATCTTCTAACGCCACCCTTCCCAATATACGCTGACTAAGAGGTTGAATAATCTCACCAGACTCAATCAAAGGCTCAACTTCAATTCCATCAATGGTGCCACAATCTTCCTCGCGTACCACACATTCATGAGCTACATCTACCAATCTGCGTGTAAGATAACCAGCGTTGGCTGTTTTTAAAGCCGTGTCTGCCAGACCCTTACGTGCACCATGAGTAGAAATAAAGTACTGAAGGACAGTCAATCCTTCCCTAAAGTTGGCTGTAATCGGAGTTTCAATAATTTCTCCTGAAGGTTTGGCCATTAATCCACGCATACCAGCCAACTGTCTAATCTGGTCCTTACTTCCCCTTGCTCCAGAATCTGCCATCATAAAGATAGGATTAAAAGAAGAAATTTCTTTCTCTTCTCCTTTTTCATTTTTCACTACCTCTACGGAAAGTTCTTTCATCATCTCCGCTGCTACTTCGTCGGTGACTCTTGTCCAGATATCAATAATTTTATTGTAGCGTTCACCATCAGTAATGAGACCTTTACGGTATTGTTCTTCTATCTCCTGCATTTGCCTGTAGGCCCTATTCAATATCTCTTCTTTACGCTTAGGAATAACTAAGTCATCAATAGCAATAGATATACCTGCTTTTGTCGCTTGTTCAAAACCAAAGTCTTTTAATTTATCACAGAGGATGACTGTTTTCTTTAAACCAACCCGGCGATAACATTCCTTTACCAGAACAGCTACGTCCTTTTTGCGCATGGGTTTGTTAATGAAGCTAAAGGGAATTTCCTCTGGGACAATCTCTTTTAATAACACACGTCCTACTGTAGTTTCTACTAATTCTCCATTTATCTTTACTTTGATTTTGGCATGTAGAGCTACTTCTTCAGCATCATAGGCCATCCTCACTTCCTCAGGGGAATAAAAGACCATACCCTCGCCTTTGGCAAAAGCTCTTTCTTTTGTCATATAATAGAGACCCAAAACGATATCCTGAGTAGGCAAAATAATAGGATCACCATGAGCAGGAGACAAAATGTTGTTTGTGGACATCATGAGCACCCGGGCCTCTGTTTGCGCCTCTAAAGAAAGAGGCACATGCACAGCCATTTGATCACCATCAAAATCCGCATTAAAAGGTGGACATACCAGAGGATGTAACTGGATGGCCTTACCCTCTATCAAAACAGGCTCAAAAGCCTGAATACTCAAGCGATGTAAAGTAGGAGCACGATTAAGCAATACTGGATGTTCTCTTACCACTTCTTCTAAGGCATCCCAAACTTCAGGGGTCTCACGTTCCACCATTCGTTTTGCGCTTTTAATGGTTGTGGCAAATCCTTTCTTCTCCAACTGATGATAGATAAAAGGTTTGAACAACTCCAATGCCATTTTCTTAGGTAAACCACATTGATGCAGTCTTAATTCTGGACCCACTACAATAACAGAACGGCCAGAGTAATCTACACGCTTGCCCAAAAGGTTCTGCCGAAAACGCCCCTGTTTACCTTTAAGCATGTCACTTAGTGATTTTAAAGGACGGCCGTTACTACCGGTAACCGTTCTACCCCGGCGGCCATTTTCAAACAACACATCTACTGCTTCTTGCAACATCCGCTTCTCATTGCGGATAATTATTTCAGGGGCTTCTAGTTCCATCAATCTTTTGAGCCGATTATTACGATTAATGACCCGACGATAGAGATCATTTAGGTCTGAAGTCGCAAAGCGTCCGCCATCAAGGGGTACGAGAGGACGCAAATCTGGTGGTAATACTGGAATCACTTCTAAAACCATCCATTCAGGGCGATTACCTGATTCAAGGAAGGCGTTGACTATACGTAGGCGTTTAGCCAATTTTCTGCGCGTAGCTTCAGAATGTGTATTTTTAATCTGTTCTTTTATCTCTTCTGACAATTTAGCCAAGTCTAATTTGGCAAGTAATTCTTTAATGGCCTCAGCCCCCATACCTGCTTTAAAGTTATCGCCAAACTTAGTCCTAACTTCACGATACTGCTCTTCAGATAAAAGTTCACCTTTCTTTAAAGGTGTATTCTTGGGATCGATCACGATATAAGATTCAAAGTAAATCACACGTTCCAAATCCTTAACGCTTAAATCCAGCAAGTTACCAATCTTACTTGGGACACTCTTAACAAACCAAATATGGGTAACAGGACAGGCCAATTCAATATGTCCCATGCGTTCACGACGCACCTTAGAAGAAATAACTTCCACTCCACACCTTTCACATACAATACCTCTGTGTTTCATGCGTCTGTATTTACCGCACAAACACTCATAATCTTTTACCGGACCAAATATACGTGCACAGAACAAACCATCTTTTTCTGGTTTAAACGTTCTATAATTGATTGTTTCTGGCTTTTTTACCTCTCCATGAGACCACTCTCTAATTTTCTCTGGAGAGGCTAAAGAAATTCGGACACCTTTAATATCTGCCGGATCCATCGGCTTTGAAAAAAGATTATAAAGATCTTCTAAAGTCATTTTATCTTTGCCCCCTTATCTCCAGTTAATAGTTCTATATTTAAACCTAGGGCCTGTAATTCTTTTACTAAAACATTAAAAGACTCTGGCAAGCCTACTTCTAAGGTATTATCTCCTTTAACAATCTTCTCATACATTCGGGTTCTACCAGCTACATCATCTGATTTCACCGTGAGCATTTCCTGCAAGGAATAGGCCGCCCCATAAGCCTCTAGCGCCCACACTTCCATTTCGCCAAATCTCTGTCCACCAAACTGAGCCTTTCCACCCAAAGGTTGCTGCGTAATGAGAGAATAGGGACCAATAGAACGAGCGTGAATCTTATCATCTACCAAGTGATGAAGTTTCATCATATACATAACGCCCACAGTCACTTCCTGATCAAAAGGCTCGCCAGTCCGCCCGTCATAGAGGGTAGTCCTACCTCTAACTGGAAGATTTGCTTCTTTAAACCATTCTTTAATCTCAGCTTCCTCAGCTCCATCAAAAACAGGAGAAGCCACTGGAATACCCCGCTGGAGTTTTTCTACCTTTTCCAGCAGCTCGTCATCGCTTAAACCACCAAAACATTCCTCATATTGTGCAGGAGAATACAGTTTCTTCAGCCACTTTCTTATAACCTCTGGTTTCTGGCAAGATGCTATCAATTCTTTAATCTTGTTCCCCAACTCTTTTGAGGCCCAACCTAAATGTGTTTCCAAAATCTGCCCTATGTTCATACGAGAAGGCACACCCAAAGGATTAAGGACGATATCAACCGGAGTCCCATCAGACAGATAAGGCATATCTTCTAAGGGCACAATCTTTGAAACTACCCCCTTATTTCCATGCCTACCAGCCATCTTGTCACCCACAGAGAGCTTCCGCTTCATTGCCACATACACTTTCACCATCTTGATGACACCAGGAGGCAGCTCATCACCTTGTTTTACTTTATCTATTTTTTTCTCATATTTATTTCTAACTTTATCTATTTCATCAAAGAATGAATCAATAATGTCATTTACTTTTGCTTCTAGCACCACATCGGTAAGTTTAATTTCTTTTAATCTCCGCAAGGGCAAGTTTAATACC
>JAGHCL010000212.1 GCA_021160485.1 Candidatus Desulfofervidaceae bacterium | reverse complement strand
CTTTAAGATATATCATACCATAAAATATGATCAGCTAAAGGGTGTATTTGTTATCAACCGTTCAGAATCACACGAACAAAATGTGACTTCAAAGGATTTCTTACGAGCAAAGAGGCTTATGGCAGAAGTAGAAGCGTCTGTTACCCCTATTTCTAATCTTAAGAAGGGCCACAAATATCGGTTAAGTCTTAAAGCAGAGCTAGAAAAGGTCAAACTCCCTCTTTATTTGCATTATGTTTTCTTTTTTGCTTCTCTCTGGGATTTTGAAACAGACTGGTATGAGATAAATTTCACTTATTAGCTAGATATAGCTAATGTCTAAGCCGTTTTACCAATTATTAAATAACCTACATTAAGCAAGTTTTTTATAACTTTTGTTTTCTGCAACAGGTAAAACACAACTTTTAAAACCTATTTCAATTGGATAGTCTAGTGAGGCAACAGGTTTTTCCAGACTATACTGCTTGTGGATTTGGGAATAAATAGGTCAATTTTTTCAAGGAGACGCTTACCCTCTTGAATTATACGTTGTTTGTTTTTTTTATTGTCAAAAGACCCTTTTTGATTTTTTAGGGAAGAGTTCCTGACCAATTTTTTGAAATGAAATAATGTAGCTATTTCGAGCTAATATGGCAAAAGGATTCTTCCTTTCAAGCGTGAGAGCCAATTAGACTTAATTGACCTTATTTATGAAATTCGTTAAAATGCTGCTAGTATGCCTAGTTACTCAAACGTTCCTAAGGTCTATCATTTTTTGAAGGGAATAATGCCTTTTAAATTAAAGCAGCTTACTTGAATCTGCTGGAAACAAATTTAAATACTCTGGGTGGAAAGAAGTCCCAAAGGGAAATAAATCATAATGGGTAAGGTGGACTTAAAGGAAAGAAAAAAGCGGAGGCGTGAAAGACTTCTTATCATTATCCTAATTCCTATTATTGCCATCCTGGCTTATATTGAGGGTAGATTATTTACGCCGGATTTTAATATAGGGATAGCTAATAGTCTCTTATTTTTTATTTTAGTTAATATCAATGTTATTCTACTTCTATTGCTCATTTTTCTTGTTTTTAGAAATCTGGTTAAGCTCATTGCTGAAAGAAAAAGAGGCATTATTGGAAGCAAAATTAGGACTAAATTAGTTATCCTTTTTATCAGTTTAGCCCTTTTACCTACCCTTGTTTTGTTTGGCGTAGCCATAAAATTTGTTTTCTCAACTTTTAATTATTGGTTTAATTTGAGAGTGGAACAGGCCCTTAGTCAGGCCCTTGAGGTAGGACATGCTTATTACCAGACAGCCTCATCTGAGTTAATCCATTATGGTGAGGTATTGGCTGAGAAAATCATGGAAAATCAAGGCGGGGCTACTCAAGCTTCCTTTTCTTTACCAAACGAAATAAAAGAATACAATTTTCATTTAATCCAGCTCTACAATGAGCAGAATCAGCCTGTGTGGACATACTTAAGTCCTTCTTTGAAGGGAACATTTGATTTTAAGAATAATTTTGCCGAGGCCTACAAAAATAAAGAGCCAATTACTTTAGTAAAGTCTTTACCTCAAGGTGATTTGGTATATGCGATTATCCCCCTTATTTCTACTAAAGCCTTTTTAGGCACCCTGGTAGTAGGGAAATGTATTCCATTAAATCTAGTCAAAAAACTGGAGGCTGTCCGAACTAGTGTTGAAGACTATAAGCAGCTTGCCTTGGTTATGAAACCCTTTAAATTAAGTCTTTTTATTACCTTTTCTATTATTACCCTTTTGCTTCTTTTTGCCGCTACCTGGATAGGTTTTCATCTAGCTAAAGTTATAACTGCTCCCATTCAAGCATTAGCTGCTGCTACTCAGGAAGTAGCAAAGGGGAATTTAGACATCCATGTAGATGTAGAGGCAAAGGACGAAGTAGGTATGTTGGTAAGCTCATTTAACAAAATGATTAAAGATTTAAAAACAGCTTATGAACACTTGCGTTTGCAAAACATAGAAATAGAAAGAAGGCGTAAATATATAGAGACTATTTTAAACAATATTAAAACAGGAGTTATTTCAACCGATGCTGAAGGCAATATTTCTACGGTTAATCCGGCGGCTGAACAAATTCTAGGAATTGAAGCCAAAGCACTTATTGGACAGCACTTCAAATTTTTACCTCAGCTTTCTACAGATTTAAAAGAAATATTTTATAGAGCTGATGAAAAGGAAATGCGAGGGAAGCAAATTCGGCTGCAATTGAATGGACGAAGATTGAGTTTACTTGTCAGCACTACTTTACTAAAAGACAAGAGAGGAAATCCCCTTGGTTATGTGTTTGTATTTGAAGACATTACCCAATTGGAGAAAATTGAGCGAATGACAGCTTGGCGAGAGGTGGCCCGAAGGATTGCTCATGAAATTAAAAATCCCTTAACCCCTATTCAGCTTTCAGCTCAGCGGTTACGTCGCCGCTATCTGGAGCAAATTCATGATGAAGGTGTATTTGACGAATGCACCCAAATGATTGTCAAGCAGACTCAAGAATTGAAAAAGATGGTAAATGAATTTTCTAATTTTGCCCGTTTACCAGAGATTAATCCTATGCCCAATGATTTAAGTGAGGTCGTGAAGGAAGCTCTAGCCGTATATCGGAATGCCCATCCTCAGATTGAATTCAAGTTTAACTATTCTGAGCCTGTGCCTGTATTTTCTTTTGATCGTGAACAAATCAAGCGAGCTCTACTTAACTTGTTGGATAATGCAGTGGCTTCTATTGAAGGAAAAGGAAAAGTAGAGGTGGATTTATCATTTGAACCTACGCTTAAAATTGCTAGATTAGAAATAAAGGATACTGGCCGTGGCATTCCTGAAGAGGTGAAACAACACCTTTTTGAGCCATATTTTTCTACCAAAAAGGCAGGAACAGGTTTAGGACTGGCTATTGTGCATACTATTATTTCTGATCACCAGGGTTTTATTAGAGTCAAAGATAACCTTCCCCAAGGGACTGTTTTTATAATTGAACTACCAGTAAGGTCGTGATAATATATAAAATCATGTCTCGCTTGATTTTAATCGTGGATGACGAAGAAAGTATTTGTCAGGCCTTAACAGGTATCCTCACAGACGAAGGTTATGAAGTCATTAGTGCCCTCAATGCCGTTGAGGCTTTTAAAAAAATTGAAGAAGAATCGCCTGATCTTATATTGTTAGATATCTGGCTCCCGGACATAGATGGGCTAGAAGTATTACAGAAGATAAAAGAGCAAAATCCACATATACCTGTAATTATGATTTCAGGTCACGGAAATGTAGAAACTGCTGTTAAGGCCATGAAATTAGGGGCTTATGACTTTATTGAGAAGCCCCTTTCTTGGGAAAATACCATTCCTCCTGTTACAAACGCCTTAAAACTCTTTCGCCTCACGGAAGAGAACATTGCCTTAAGAGAAAAGGTTTCATTCAGATTTGACCTTACTGGCCAGAGTAAGGCAATGCAAAGGGTTAAGGAGCAGATAAGGAGGGTGGCGCCTACCAATGCTTCTGTATTGATTACTGGAGAAAATGGAACAGGGAAAGAGCTGGTAGCGCGTGCCATTCATTATTACAGCAAAAGGGCTCATGGTCCCTTTATAGAGGTGAATTGTGCGGCAATTCCGGATGACTTAATTGAAAGTGAGCTATTTGGCCATGAGAAAGGTGCCTTTACTGGTGCTCATACCCGCAAGCGAGGGAAGTTTGATTTGGCCCATGGAGGCACACTCTTTCTAGACGAAATTGGAGATATGAGTTCTAAAACGCAGGCTAAAGTCTTAAGGGTTATTCAGGAACAACGTTTTGAGCGAGTAGGAGGGACAAAGACTATTCAAGTAGATGTGCGGATTGTTGCCGCCACTAATAAAAATTTAGAAGAAGAAATTAATAAAGGTAACTTTCGGGCTGATTTGTATTATCGTCTTAACGTAGTTCCGATTGAAGTTCCACCATTAAGAGAAAGAAAGGAAGACGTTCCTTTATTGGTAGAAGAGTTTTTAAAAGAATTTGCCTCTGAGATTCACTTGGGACAAAAAAAGATAGATGAAGAAGCCCTTCATCTTTTGATGCAATACGATTGGCCAGGAAATGTAAGGGAGTTAAAGAATATTATAGAACGTCTGGTAATCATGACCCCAGGGGAGGTAATTACAGCCAAGGACATTCCTGAAAGTATTGCCAAACGGAAAGAACATTCATCCGTTGATTTCTTTTCTATTGACAATTTCAAAGAAGCAAAAACCCTATTTGAACGGGAATACCTGCGTAAAAAGCTCAAAGAATACAATGGAAATATTAGTCTTACTGCTCAGGCTATCGGTTTAGAGAGGAGTCACCTTTCTAAGAAGCTCAAGACTTATGGTCTTCAGTAAAGCACTGCTTTAGTCTTTCTTGCATTCTTTTTTTATGACTTCCTGACCAATAAATCCTTTTACACTTTGGGCACTGCTTAAAATGATTGAAATTGTGTAGCACATAATCAGAAACATAGGAAGCTATTTCCGTTTTGTCCTTTTCTACAAGTAAAGTATTACATAGTAGACACCGGGAACAAAATAACTCTGGTGAAAACTGTAGGTGAAACTCCTTGATTACTTCACATAACTGTTCTAATACTTCATTATTCTGGACCAGATAAATAGGTTTATTTCTTAAAATGCGATAATGTTGCCAGGCACGTCGTCTGGTAAGAAAAACATAACCTTTTTCTAAAAAGTCTTGTAATTCACGGCTGTTGGAGATACTGGTATAGATAGTATCGTATCCTAACAAACGTAACCACTTAGCTAATTTCCCCAGCATGATGTCTACTAAAAACTTTTCCATTAAGAAAAAATCCTATCACATAAAAGAGGGTTTGAAAAAGGGTTTAACTACCCAAAATCAGTGATTGCCCTACAAGGAACCCCGCAAGTGGGTTATAATAAAGCGATTTTTTAAAAAATACCTTTCATCTAAAAGGTGAAAAAACACTTACAGCGTAAGAACAACGATAAAATAAAAAGGCTCTAAAATAAAGCAAACT